>DJKK01000278.1:5413-24466 GCA_002434595.1 Alphaproteobacteria bacterium UBA6544
ATTTCGGCTTGGCGAAACAAAGATATGACGATCGACGCAATCCGGGCTCTTAGGTCATGAGCAGCTATACTTTGGTCTTTGACAGTCTGCGGGCCCACAACCCCTCGGTTAGCTAGACGGAACGCCTTCGCCGCCGAGCGTCTCCACGATGCCCGCACCGTCACTCTGCGGCATGACGAATGGGTCGACGTTCTGGTGGCGTCCGAGTCCGCTCCGCATGCCTTCATCCGATTGATTGACGCCGGATGTGAAAACCCGGGTCAATACTTCGTCGGGGCCGGGATAAGGCGTTGGTTTTTCGCCTAGGATCAGGACGTCCCGGGCTGGGCCTTGGCGTTCGTGCCAGACGGCGCGCATCTGCCTATTCGGCCGCCGTGTCGCGGCGGATCCCGAAACGTGCCAGCACCTCAGCTGTCGGCTGTTCCGGTCGGTTGATCGGTCGGTGCACGCGTGGCGGCGTTGCGGAGAGTTTTATCGGCGAGCCGAGAAGCGGCCAAGGCCCCGTTTCCCATTCGCCGTCAACGATCAGTTCCCGTGCGGTCGTTTGTGGGTGAATTGCGGCCTCGGTCACGTTCAGGATCGGGGCCAGCTGAATCCCTTTTGGCGCCAGACCCCCGAACATCGCGGCGCGAGTCTTCGACTTGGTGTCGATACCATCTGCATCGGACGGATCCTCCATCCAGACATAACCGTCGCTGCACTCGACCGCCGCACCGTTGGGCCCGCGCTCCTCTGGCGGGATGTTCCATGTCGTCTCGGTCACCCAGCTGGTTACGTCCTGCATTGAGATGTCGTAGGACATGCCCTTGCCCGTGCGCTCCCGCAGCTCCAGCCCGGCGATCACAGCCAGCATCGCCATCTGCCCGCCTGTGATGTCTGAATAGGAAATACCGGTCGATAGAGGCACCTCGCCATCCCGCGTCAGGTCCATAATCCCGGAGCCGCCCTGTACGATGGTGTCGACGGCGGGGCGACCCTGATAGGCGCTGTCATCGCCAAAACCGGAGATGCCGACGCAAACCATACGCGGGTTGAATGTTTGCACGTCCTTCCAGCCGAAGCCTAGCCGGTCTAGCGAGCCCGGCTTCATGTTCTGGACAATGACATCGGCGGACGCGATGAGGTCGCGAACGATACCCCAGCCTTCTTCGTCTCGCATATTGACGGAAAGGGCAAACTTGTCCGCATTCGAGAACATAAAATAGTAGCCGAGGCCATCACGACGCGGGTCCCAGTCCCGCGCGACATCGCCGGTCACCGGTTCGACCTTGATGACCTCCGCACCGAGGGTCGCGAGATGCCTGGCGCAGAGCGGTGCCGTCGTGAACTGACCGAATTCGATTACGCGGATCCCGTCGAGTGGCAGGGTGGGACCGCCGTCACCGCCCTTCTGAGGAACACCGTCGGGGATCGTTCCACTGTCCTTCGGTTTCACGCTTTCCGGGCGTGAGGACGTCCAGGCGTCGTTTGCGAAGGAGGGCGCCTTGGCAAGGAATTGCCGATCGCCATCCCGTGCGCGGATAAGACTATTTCGATGAACGAGGTTTGCTTCCGTTGGTAGGTCATCGATAACCGTGATCGGTCCACTGGCAAGCCCCGCTTCTGAAAGAGCGGCGACGCATTCGGCAAGCGTGTGCTGCGACGTCCAGTCGGTAATCGCCTGCTCGACGAAGGTTCGGTTGGCCATGCGGTCATTGTTATCGAGAATCGTCTCGGTAATTTCCGGGCGCCCGATCAGCGTACACAGCTTGGAGAAATGGTCGTTGGAGACCGTGCAGATCAAGATGTCGCCGTCGCTGGTCGAGAAACTGTTCCACGGGACAACAAGGGGATGCCGGTTACCTTCTCGTTTCGGGATTTTGCCGTCGTAATGCGCGGGGAGGTATGTCGGCAGCGAATTGATCCCGCAGTCGAACAGGGAGATGTCAGCGAACTGGTTCGGTCCGTCGAGGCGGCGCACACGTATCGCGGATACTGCGGCCGCGGCGGCATAGATGGCAGCTTCGTACTCGAGAATCGGTGCGCCGGCGGCAAAGGGGCCGCCACCCTCCCTTCCGTTCGTGTCGGTGACACCTGTCAGCGCCTGTATCAGCGCATCCGAGTAAGGTTTTCTTGCCATCGGCCCTGAATGACCGAAGGCAGTGATATCAATGTGGATCGCATTCTCGAAACGGGTGAAATCCCCATCGATATCGCTCGACGTGAGAATAATATCCGCCCGGGCGATCGCCGTATTTCGTTTCGTTTCCGGTATTGGCTCCTTGCCAAGTGCGAAGGTGCTGCGATGCGCCCATTTGTCACCAGGAAGATCTTCCGTTTCGACGTACAGGACGGTCGCGCCGAGATGCGCCAGAAGCGACCCACAGGCGCCGACGGCGTATCGTCCACCGAGTTCCGCTACTGTGATGTCGTCAAGGGGGCGCATGCTCATTCCTTTCTACCGGAAGGCTGCCATGCCGGTTATCTCGCGGCCTTGAATCAACGTCAAAATCTCATTCGTGGCATCGGGGATCGGCAGCATTCGGACGTCACGATAGAGCTGATCCAAGCCAGTTTCCTCGGCGATGCCCATGGCGCCATGCACATGCATCGCCATGTTGACTGCCTGCTCGCATGCCGTCGTCGCATAACGCTTGGCCATCGCGGAAATACCGTTTGTGTGATCGCCGCGATCCAACTCGTCTAGCGCGTAATAGCAGAGAAGGCGGCTGGTGACGACATTGGTCTCAATGTCGGCTAGCAGCTTCTGAACCAATTGATGACCGCCGATCGCCTTGCCGAATTGAGTCCGCTCACCGGCGTATACCTTGGCTTTATCAAGCGCCTTCTGGGCTAGGTGGGCGGCCGCGAGGCCGCAGAGGGGCCGGTTGCCATTCCATGTGATTGTCAGTAGTCGTGCAGCATCTCCTGCCGAACCGAATGTGTTGATGGTCGGGATCCGGCAATCGTCAAAGGCGATTTCGGAAAGATGGCCCATTTTCAGACCCATCGTATCGATCTCCGTCACTTCCATATTCGGATTGTCGCTCTCGACCACGACGCGGCGGAGATTGCTCCCGCGCTCATCCTGCCCGTCCGCGCAGGTGACGTTGATGATGTCTGCGATGCTGGCATTGCTGCACCACATCTTCCGCCCGTTGATCACGAGCTCGTTGCCGTCCTGAACGACGCGCGTCGCTACTTCGCGCGGATTCGATCCTACACCGGGTTCCGTTGTTGCCGTGCCGGTAATCTTTTTCCCTTCGAACAGGTCGGGCAGGAACAATTCCTTCTGTTCGTCCGTCGCCTCGGCGAAGATACGGGCGATGGTGCATTCGTGCCCCATAACGGCAATCGCGAGGAAGGGCGGCAGCTGCTCGTAGATAAGGCCGTAGGTCAGCATCGACATTCCCGAGCCGCCATCCTTTTCAGAAAGCCGTGGAGCCATGAGACCCATATTTTTGAGATGCGAAAATATCTCCAGCATAGCTTCCTTCGGCAGGGATTTGTTTGGGTCGTGCTTGTCGATGATCGGCTGGACATCCCGCTCTACCATGCTGCGGGCCGAGTCCTGTATCAGTTTCTGTTCGGTCGAGAGTTCGAATTGCATGTTTTGACTTTCGCGGTTCCAGCGTCGTTTCAGCTCAATTCGTCACTCCGGGGTATGCAATGCATGGACCCCGAATTTTAGCCTGAGTATACCTTGGTGTTCGGCCATTTTGGTAATGTTCGGGCACTATTTCCAGATCACGCTGGCGCGTCTCCGGAAAGATGAGCCCCTTACTACACCATTGCGAATCCGCCGTTAATGCTCAAAACTTGTCCCGTGACCCAGGAGGCGCCGTCGCCGCAAAGGTAGACGATGCCCTCCGCAATGTCGTCCGGTTGACCGAGACGGCGGGTCGGATACATGCGCAAAATCGCCTGCTCGCGTTTTGCGAAGCGTTCCTTACCGATGGCGGCAAGCACTTCTTTTTCGCGGCCTTGGCGAAGTTCAGTGTCAGTCGCGCCGGGTGAGACGACGTTCAGCGTGACCCCGTTTCGGCCGACCTCTTGCGCGATGGATTTCACTAGAGCGATGACACCGCCTTTGGCGGCCGCGTAGTAGGAGTGCCGTGCCTGTCCGGTGCGTGCGGCGTCTGAGGCAAGGCAGACAATACGACCATTGGCACGCTCGACCATGCCTGGCAGGACTGCATGAATGACGTTCATCGATCCGTAGAGGCAGATGTCGAGCATCTCCTTCCAGTCATCCGGCGTCGATTCCATAAAGGTCTTGTCCGCGACGATTGCCGCTGTGTTGACCATAACATTGACGGGACCGAGTGCCGTTTCGGTTTTGGCGACCATATGCTTGACCTGTTCCATATCCGTAATGTCGCAGGCGATGCCTAGTGTTTCTGCACCGGTCTCATCCTTCAGGCTTGCAGCGGCTTCTTGGGCACGATCGCCAACCACGTCAGCGAGGGCGACCTTTGCACCTCCGCGAGCCATCATTGCGCCCGCTGCGTATCCGATGCCTCGGCCACCACCGGGAATGAGCACCGTCTTGCCGTGAAATCCGTCCGCCACGTGCTATATCCTTTCTGAACCGCGCCGCCCTGTTGGGCGGCGCTGCGTCGTGTGAGCTGACAGGGCCGCGAATTCGGCCATGCGAATAGGTAATTTAGGAGCGAGAGCGGAATGGACCAGAAGCGGATACCGGACGGCTGGGACAAGGAAAAGGCACTGGCCGAGGGCGTTCGTCTTAATGTGAAACGCAAAGGGTCCGGCCATCCGATCTTTCTGTTTCACGGTGGTATGGGGTCCTGGACCCACTGGATTCGCAATATTGACGTGCTTGCGGAGCATTTTGAGGTGCGCGCTGTCGACGCACCTAGCTACGGCGGCTCAGAGCAGGTAGATTACGGCCTCACTCCGCAGGAATACCTGCAGGTGTATGTGGCATCAATCGCAAAGCTCGTCGCCGACGACGAGAGTTTCAGCATTGCTGGATTTTCGTTTGGGGGAGCTTGCGGCAGTGCTATTGCCGCGAATTTCGGGTCGAAGGTGCGTGCCGTGACCGTGATTGGTCCGGGTGGATTTTCGATCAAAGGAAGACCGCGGCTCGACTTCATCAGGTACGGCGACGTCAAGCAGGATCCTGAGGCATATAGGGATGCGCTCGGACACAATCTCCTGCAGTTGATGCTGAAACACCGATCGTCATTGAGCGAAGAGGTTCTCGACATGCAGCACGATAACGTCGGACGCGCGCGATTCAACAGCCGCAATGTAAGCGCGCAGCCCATTCTTCCGGAGAATTTGGGCAAGGCGGGTTGCCGCGTGCAGCTGATTTATGGCGATTCCGACCCTACGGCTTTTCCATCCATCGAATATCGCGCCAACCTGATTCGCGAACATGTGTCCGATTTCCGGCTTAATGTGCTACCCGACGTCGGCCATTGGGCGATGTTCGAGGGAGCGGATGACGTCAACCGACTGATTATCGATTTCCATAAGGACGCCTGATCGGCGCCCCGCAACGGGAGGAGCCCATGAGTTACAACACGATCCTCGTTGAAAAGGACGGGCCGGCGCTCGTCATTACACTGAACCGTCCAGAAAGCCGAAATTCGTTCAGCGTCGAACTTATGGGTGAACTGGCAGCCGCCGCTCAGGAAGGTCAGGACGATCCGGAAATCTTTGGCGTTATTGTTTCGGGAGGTGACAAGTACTTCGCATCTGGCGCGGACTTGAACGAGGCTCTGGCCCTGGCCGGACCAAAGAGTGTCGTTGACTACCTGGCCAATTGGGAAAAGCTTTGCCGGGTGATGGAGGAGCTCGAGATTCCGGTGATTGCGTCGATCGAAGGATTCTGCATGACCGGTGGCGCAGAGTTCATCCTTTGCTGCGACATTCGCGTCGGCGCGGAAGGGTCGAGCTACGGCATTACCAGTTCACGTATCGGGACCGTGGCCGGTGCGGGCGGCACACAGCGCTTGCCGCGTATCGTTGGCGTGGGTGCTGCTTTGGAAATGATGCTGATGGGGGACCCGGTTCAAGCGGATGAGGCATACCGCATCGGGTTGCTGAACAAGCTGACCCCGAAGGGCGAAGCGCTTGCGAAAGCGAAAGAGATGGTCGGGGTATTCGCGGAACGCGCGCCCCTCAGCCTCGCGTGGGTAAAACGTGTCGTCTACAACGGGATGCAGATGGACCTGCGCTCGGCGATTGATTATGAGCGCTTCATCGTCAGCTCGATCTATCAGACAGCCGACCGCAAGGAAGGCATTGGTGCGTTTCTCGAGAAACGCGACGCGAAATTCAAGGGCGAATAAATGTCAGGTGATAACGGTATAGCACCGGAGTATGTCCTCTCCGGTATAAAGGTCGTGGACTTCAGCCGTCTGCTGCCGGGGCCTTGGGCGACCCAGATGATGGCAGATTTCGGCGCCGAGGTCATCAAGGTCGAGCAACCGGGCATCGGGGACGGTGCGCGGCATAATCCGCCGAACTACGAGACGACGAGCGCGTATTTTCATAGTGTCAATCGCAACAAGCGCGGTATCGCTCTCGATCTTGCTAAGCCAGAGGCGCAGGCGGTTGCCCATCGTCTGATTGCTAAGGCGGACGTCGTACTCGAATCCTATAGGGTCGGGGTCACCAAGAAGCTCGGCATCGACTACGAAACTTGCAAGCAATTGAACGAAAAGGTGATCTATTGTTCGATTACCGGCTTCGGGCAGGACGGGCCTTTGGCGCCCATTCCGGGACATGATCTCGTGATCCAGGCTGTGACAGGAATTATGGGTGTTAATCTTGAGCGGGGGCTCGGGTTGCCCGAGGTGCCGCTGTTTCAGGCGGCTGACTATTCCGCAGGCGTCATCGCCATGATTGGCATTCTGTTGGCCTTGATGCGTCGAGAGCAGACGGGAGAGGGGCGGTTCATCGACTGCTCCATGTTCGACAGCATGTTCTCGATGGCGAACATTGCCCTTACTACGGGCATGGCCCACAAGGCGGGATTTAGCGGTGAGCCGGTCATGGAATCTTATGGTGGCAACCCGCGCTATAACCACTACGCTACCAAAGACGGCAAGGCGGTCGCAATTTCGCTTTTGGAAGCGAAATTGTGGCGCGAATTCTGCGAGATTGTCGGTCGTCAGGACTTGGTTGACGCAGATGAAAGCCCCGCGGACCGGCACACAACCCACGGCGACAAGGGCGAAGTTTATAAGAAGGTGCTGGCGGAATACTGCGCAGCACGAACCCGTGATGAAATTGTTGAGGAGTTGACGGCAATCGGCGCACCGATCTGCCCAATTCTAACACCGACAGAGGCGATCGATGATCCCCATGTGAAGCATCGTGGATTGATCGAATATGTCGAGACGCCGGGTGAAGGACGTATACCGCAAATCGGCAATCCATTGGCCGGGATGGGCCTCTCGGAAAGCAATCGGTCGCCGGCGCCGACGCTGAACCAGCACGGGGAAGAAATTCTTACCGACTTGAACTATACTAGCGAAGAGATTGCGAAGCTGAAAAAAACGGGAGCAATGGGGTCATGAGCACTACTGAAACACACAACGCCGTCGAAGCCGGCCGGTTCGTTGGCTCGGCCATAGGTCGGAACTACCCGAGCGATATTCTGGATGCTGCCAAAATGTGTCTTGTGGATTGGTGCGGCGTGGCACTCGGTGCGCAAAACGAGGAAGCGGCAGTAGCGGTTCGCAATGTTGCGATGAACTGGGGGACGAATGGCAATGCCCAAGTTCTTCTTGGAGGCAAGGCGGCGCCGTCGGCAGCAGCAATGATCAATGGCACAATGGCGCATTGTCTCGATTACGACGATACCCATGTTGGCTCAACCACACATGTCAGCGGCCCGACGGTCGCATCCGCATTGGCGGTCGGAACGCATCTCGGTGCGTCCGAGCAGGATATTCTATCCGCGATCATTACCGGCTTTGAGGTCGCAGCGCGTCTCGGAAACGGTGCAGGCCAACCGGCGAACCTACGCGGGTTTCACGCCACTGGCATTTTCGGCGCCTTTGGAGCGACGGCGGCGGCGAGCGTGCTGTATCGCCTTGATGAGGCGCGTGCTCGCAATGCTTTCGGTGCGGTCGCGACCCAGACGGGTGGCCTCAGTGCATCGTTCGGCACCATGTCGAAACCATTCCACGCGGGGAAAGCGGCCCTTAATGGCGTGCTCTCGGCGGAGCTCGCCGGCGAAGGGTTCATTGCCAAAGAAGACCTGCTGGAGCCAGATGGCGGACTTTCGACCTCTATTTACCAGGATGGTGGGGCGGCGTTGGCGTCGCTTGATTTCTCGGAAGGCTGGGAGATTACCCGAAACACGTTCAAGCCATATGCGGCGTGTCTTCTGACCCATGCGCTGATTGACGCGGCGCGTAGCCTGTCTGACGAGGTCAAGGGCAAGGATGTCGCGAAGATCGAAGCGATCGTCAGTGAGCCAGCTGTAAAACTCGCGGGTAAGCCCAATCCACAGACGCCGCTCGAAGGCAAGTTCAGCCTCGCTTATTGCGCGGCACTGGGTCTCAAGGGGTATGAGGCGACCGAAGAGGATTTCTGCGACGAGCGTATTGCTGACCCCGAGCTCAGGGACCTGTTGTCGCGCGTAGAAACGAAGCCGACGGAAAGCATGGCTCAGACCGCGGCACGTATCGTCGTCGAACTCGCAGACGGATCTCGGCTCGATGCCGATATTCCGCTTGCCCTCGGCAACCCGGACAATCCGATGGGTTGGGACGATATGTGGCGGAAGTTCGAGCCGCTGGTCGCGTCAACCCTCGGCGACCGCAGCCGTGAGTTTTACGACCTGCTTCGTGCGTTCGAAGAACCAGGCAGTCTCGACACCTTTGTCGAGATGGTGAGCGCGCGCTAGTCGATTCTTTCCGGCATCAGCGGTCAAGCACTCATGACTGTCGATCGCGTGATCGTCGTCGGCGCGGGGCCGGTTGGCCTGACGGCCAGCATGCTCCTCGCTGAACAGGATATTCCGGTATTGATACTGGAAGCTGAATCAGTGATCAGCGACGATTTGCGCGCCTCCACTTTTCACTCGCCGACACTCGATATGCTCGAGCCTTACGGTCTGACGGACGAACTCATTGCGCAGGGGCTGATCTGTCCAACCTGGCAGATACGAATGCACGCGACGGGTGAGAAGGCGGTTTTTGATTTGTCGCTGATTTCGGATGCGACGGCGCATCCTTATCGACTGCAATGCGAACAGGCGAAACTCTGTCGGCTTCTAGCAGACAGTTTTTCCGATGACGACCGTATCGACATTCAGTACAGCACAAAGGTGACCGGTATTTCACAAACCGACGAGACCGTCGAAGTGCTGACTGAACGCGTCGATGACGGCGCGGAAGAAACCCTCACCGCACGCTATGTCATCGGTGCCGACGGCGCCGGCAGCGTCGTCCGCGAAAGCCTGGGACTTGAATTCAAAGGGTCGACTTATCCGGAGACCACCGTTCTCGCATCGACAACATTTCCGTTTCAGGACTATATAGAGGGATTGTCCAACGTGAGCTATTGTTGGAGCGAAGGTGGGAACTTCGCTCTGCTGCGCCTCAAAGATTTTTGGCGCTGCAGCCTCTACTACGATCCCGATCTAACATTCGAGGAGGCCACGTCTGACGAGCGCATACAATTTCAGCTGAACGATGTTCTCCCGAACCCGGAGCCTTACGAAATCGTCGACGTCCGTCCCTATCGCGTACATCAGCGTATCGTCGATACTTATCGGGTCGGGCGCATCCTCCTCGCTGGTGATGCCGCCCATATCAACAGCCCGTCAGGTGGTATGGGGATGAACGGCGGTATTCACGATGCGTTCAGTCTCGCCGAAAAGCTTTCAGAGATCTGGCGCGGCGGCGACGATTCTTTACTGGACTTATACACGCGCCAACGTCGGTTGGTCGCGGAATCCGCGATCCTCCGACAGGCCGACCTTAACCGGCGTCGGATGGCCCAAAAGGACCCAGATGCGCGGGCACGCGCACTGGCGGACCTTCAGGCAACGACCGCCGATCCGGAAAAAGCGCGTGATTATCTTCTGAAGAGCTCAATGATTGCCGGTCTTCAAATGGCAGCGTCTATCAAGTGAGGCTTCATTGAGGTGTGGGTTTATTTGGTGGAAACGACATTGAGGCTGATGGGCACGCCACCGATCTCGAGGGTGCTGGAGTCGTCGAACAGATCGTGTGTTTTGACCCGTTCGACTGAAGTGAAGCCCGCGACCTTCAGGTAGTCGTCGAGGAACTCCAGGGTCAGGCCAACCATATGATGGTCATAAGGGTCTGTCTGGCCGCCAAAGGCGATCCGCATCAAGGCAAAGCGCTGTTTCATATCGAGTTGCGGATGCAGGAACAGTCGGCACAGCGTTTCGAAGTCTGGCACGCTGATCCGGAGTGTTCCGCCCGCCGCCAGGACGCGGTGACATTCCTTTAAGGCCTGTGGCAGATCGTCGAGATATCCAAGATGTTCAAAAACATGGCTGGCATATATCTCGTTGACTGCTCCATCGCTATAGGCCGACAGGTCTCGGCAATCGCCAAGGGTATCGACATGCGGTCCAGGTTGGACATTAAGAATCGTCCAGCCTTCTTTTGCCGTCTCGCCACCGATATGCAGGCGCAGTGGAACGTCACTCATTACGGCAACCTACCGAAGGCTCGCGCCAAAGCAAAGGGGCTCGCTGGACGAAGGCCAATCCTGCTATACTTTCTTCCGCAAATTCCCGATGCTATTGGAGAAGACGATGTCGCAAGCACCTGAAAGCCACGATCACGATCCGGAGATCACGAAGACCCTTGCTTCGTACACGTCCGGACTGAAGTTCGAAGATCTATCGGATGACGCTGTCGAGGCGGCTAAGCACTGTCTCCTCGATTGGATAGGTGTCACTGTCGCCGGGCTTGAGGAGCCATTGACCCAGATGCTCATCGCGCAAGCGGAAGCGGATGGCGGCGATGCACAGGCGTCAGTTGTCGGTGATGGTCGAAAGTTCAGTACGTCTCAGGCGGCCTTGATCAACGGCAGCGCGTCGCATGCCTTGGACTATGACGACGTGCAGACCCGGCTCCAAGGTCATCCGACGGTGCCTGTTGCACCGGTTGTATTGGCGCTTGGTGAAATGGAGGGAAGGAGCGGTAAGGACGTGATTACGGCGTTCGCCGCAGGTGTAGAGGTGGAATGCCGCATCGGCGCTTATATGGGCATGACGCATTACGATAAAGGTTGGCATTCAACAGCAACGATCGGCACATTTGGCGGTGCGGTCGGGGCCGCGCGAATGATGGGCCTTGATGTGGAGAAGTCTGCTCTTGCCATGGGTATCGCCGGAACGCAGGCGGCAGGCCTGAAATCCATGTTTGGCACAATGTGCAAGCCGCTTCATGCTGGCAAGGCGGCGCAGAATGGTTTGTTCGCGGCGAACATGGCGGCGCGTGGCTTCACGTCTCGTCCGGATGTGCTCGAGCGGCACCAGGGATTTGCGCATACGCAGTCCGAGGCACCGAATATCGATGATGGTCTCTTCGGGCTCGGGGATCGCTTTGAGGTCCGCGATGCCCTCTTCAAGTACCATGCGGCCTGTTATGGGACGCATGGCACGATTGAGGCAATTCACGCCATTCGGGCGAAGAATGAGATCGACCCCGCTGATGTTGAGCGGGTCGAGCTTGCGGTGCGGACCGGGTTCCTCGACGTGTGCGGCATTCCGACACCGGAGACCGGTCTTGAGGGAAAATTCAGCCTGCGATTCTGCGCTGCTATCGCGATCGCCGGTGAGGATACCGCACGACTTGAGACATACAGCGACGAGAACGTGAAAAATCCGGCCCTTGTTGATCTCTTCCAGAAGGTCGTGGTTACCGAGAAGGATTCCTTGCAACGGATGGAGGCGGAAGTCACGATCCACACCAAGGATGGTGTCGTGCACTATGAGAAATACGACGCCGGCATCCCGGCTGCCGATCTTCCGGCGCAGTGGAAAAAACTCGTCCGCAAGTTCCGGGGATGCGTCGAACCCGTCCTAGGCTCGGAGAAGACCGAGAGCCTGATACAGGCCGTCGAGCGTTTAGACGAGACAGACGATGTACGTGAGTTGACAGCGCTCTGGTCAGCCTAAGCCACCAACAACGCGGATATAATCCTGATAATTGCGCTATGGAAGCATTTAACGGGGACAAATGAGAAAGATCGACTTGTCGGAGGTCGCGTATGTCGGAAATGGACTAAAGCGGCCCGAATGCGTGTATGCGACAAAGTCAGGTATGATCTACACATCGCATGCCGATCCGAATGGTCAGGGGGGGATCGCGTGTATTTATCCCAATGGCCAGATTGAAACCATACTCGCGGAGAAGGGAGACGTTCCCGAAATTTTCATCACAAACGGATACGCTTTAATGCCGGATGGAAGTTTCATGATCGCCAATCTCGGGCCCGATGGCGGCGTCTATCGATTGACACGAGACGGCACATTGACGCTTGAGCTAGACGCGGTCGACGGCCGTAAACTCCCCTCTACGAACTTTGTGAACCGAGATGCGCAAGGCCGGTTATGGGTGAGTGTGTCCACCTGGCACGACCCTCGCGATCAGGCTTTCAGGCGGGGCGTCTGTGACGGCTTCATCGTATTGATGGACGAAAACGGTGGTCGGATCGTAGCGGACGATGTCGACTTCGCGAACGAGAATAAGGTGCACCCGTCGGGTAAATGGTTGTACGTCAACGAGACCATGGGACGGGCCATCGTTCGTTACGCGATTAAGCATGACGGGGGTTTAGGCCCGAAGGAAGTCGCCGCCGAATACGGTGAGGGCAATTTTCCAGACGGGTTCGAGTTCGACTGCGAAGGGGGAATATGGATGACGAGTATTGTTAGCAATCGCGTGGTGCATGTCTCCCCCGAAGGGTGGGAATCTATCATTCTAGAGGCGGGGGACCAAGGGCTCATCGCGCGGTCCGAGGCCGCATATCAAAATGGAGACTTCAATCGAGACTATCAGAACGAAGGTAATGCGAGCCCGTTAGGAAATTGCGCCAGCATTTGTTTCGGCGGCCCGGACCTTAAATCTGTTTTCTTGGGATCGCTCGCAGGGCATAGCGTATCCACGTTCCGTGTGGATGTAAGCGGCGCGGAACCAGCCCATTGGCATTTTTGAGGCGGATCGACGATGCGACACAAAAGAGACGAGAAAGAACTAGAGATAATTCGGTCCGTCGCCGCCAACGGGAATGATCGGCCTGTTACGATGCTTAACCTGAACCGCTACGTGTCGGAAGCGGGCTTTCCCGACGGCGACCTATATCGCGCCTATATGGACGGTCTCCGAGCATTCCTGCCGAATGTGGGCGGAAAAATCCTTTGGCGGACGCCTGTCTTTGGGAGGGTCGTTGGGGATCAGATGGTGCACGAAATTCTCGCCGCCTGGTATCCCTCGCATCAAGCGTTCTTGGACCTGCCGAATGCGCCCGGTGCGGAGGACAACTACCGCCTACGCAATGAAGCGGTCGAATACGCAGCGATTCACCGATGCGTCGGTGAGGGATACGGACTGGGCCCCGTCACATAGAGGAGCTGTCCAGAGCATCCTTCACCTTAGATGATCTCGAAGAATGAGGGCGATGGAGTAGAGAAATGCGGATCAGTCTTTTCGCACCGGTGATCAGTCCGATAAACGACGCAGGCTATTTACGTGCGCTGGCGCGTGGTGCGGAGGAGCGCGGCTTTCACGGCATATGGCTTGGTGAGCACGTTGTGCTCTTTGATCAGTACGAAGCCCAGTATCCCTATCAGGACGATGGCCGCATTCCAGTCGGTGTTGAAAACGGCTTGTTGGAGCCGATCACGGCATTGAGCTATATGGCAGCGGTGACCGAACGCATTCGACTCGGGACCGGGATTTGCCTCGTGCCGCAGCGCAATCCGGTCTACACGGCAAAGGAAATCGCTGCGGTGGATTATCTCTCCGGTGGCCGTGTCGATTTCGGCGTCGGTGTCGGCTGGCTCAAGGAAGAGTTCGATGCGCTCGGTGTCCCCTTTGAGCGGCGAGGGGCACGATGCCGTGAGTATCTCGAGGTGATCAGCACGCTATGGGCGGATGACGTTTCGTCCTTCTCTGGAGATTTCTACAAACTGCCGCCGTGCCGCCAATACCCAAAACCAATTCAGCGGCCCGGGCCACCAATCTATTTCGGAGGTGAGAGTACTGCCGCCCTTCGCCGGGTTGCCGATATGGGGCAGGGTTGGTTCGGGTTCAACGTCGCGCCGGAAGACGTCGCCGGGTATCTTGAACGGCTGAATGGTCTTCTTGCGGAAAACGAAAGGTCGCGTTCCGAAATCGATGTCGTGATCGGACCGTACGGTCACAAGTTAAATCCTGAGCGCGCACGGCAATACGAAGATGCTGGGGTCGATCAGTTGGTGGGATTGATCGTTGGGCGAAATCTGGACGAATTGGAGCGCTGGCTCGATCGTCTGGCCGAATACATTTGAGAAGGGACGGAACGAATGGCGAGGCTTGAGGGCAAGGTAACTTTAATCAGTGGCGGCGCTCTCAGCATGTAGCTGCTATTTCACCGCTGCGGAAAATCGACCGTTGCGGTCCGACCTCCCGTGGATAAGTATCGTCTCACCTGCTTGCGATGAAGACATAACCGGGGAGAACTTCGGGTGTTTGAGAAAGAAAAGTTCGTCGACGACTGCAAGGCGGCCGTGGGTGAAGGGCAAAGAGCCATTCGTGAAGTCGTTCTTGAGGCAGTTGCCGACAGGGCGGGAATTATCAAGGAAATGGGAGAGCCGACGGAAGCCGGCGTATTTCCGCTCTACAAGGCGGATGATCTGACGATTATCAATTTCATTTGGGCGCCATACATGACGCTGTTACCGCACAATCACAATATGTTTGCGGTGATCGGAATCTATGGCGGACGCGAAGACAATGTGTTCTGGCGTCGAGTTGGCGATGGTTCAGGTAGCTCTGGGTCACCGGGTATTGAGGCGGCGGGTGCCGATTCGATGGGGCCGGGGCAGGCGGCGACGATGGGTAAGGACATCATCCACTCCGTAGCCAATCCACTCTCCAAATTAACCAGCGCCATTCATGTTTATGGCGGCAATTTCTTTGAACCGCCGACGCCGCGGAGACAATGGGACCACGAATCATTGATCGAGGAGCCTTGGGACATGGACCAAACCCGCACGGTCTTTCATGAAGCGAGCGTGCGCTACAAGGCGGGGGTGGAGGCGGGCGTTTAGCCGAAAATTCGTGCCAGTTCCGAATCGAGGCGGGCCGTCAAGGAGCCTTCGTCGCCCGAATTGTCGATGACCACATCGGCGCGTGCCGAGCGTTCGTCATTGGAGAGTTGTGAAGCGATGCGCTTGCGCACCGCTGCTTCGTCGAGCCCGTCGCGCTTTGTCGCGCGTGCAACCGCGATGTCGGGGTCGACGATGACGACCCATGTCTCGTTGGCAAGGTCCTCCCATCCGGCTTCCAGCAACACCGCCGCGTCCATGACCAGCAAGGCATCCACGTCCTCGCTTTGGCATCCCGCAATCCACTCGGCGAACATGCGCCGGATCTCTGGATAAAGAATGTCCGTCAGCTGCTTGAGTGCGTCTGGATTGCCGAAGACTTTGCTGCCCAATAACTTGCGATCGATCCTTTTGTCGGCGCCGACAACATCCGCGCCGAAGGTCTCTGCGATGCGTGCGAACGCCGCCGTTTCCGGCTCGTAGGCGCGGTGTCCGAGCACATCGCCATCCATGACGCGGGCGCCTTTTGATGCGAGATGTGCCGCGGCAGTCGATTTACCCGAGGCGATGCCGCCGGTGAGACCAATGATCATGTATGTTTCTGCCCGGATCTGTTTCCTACGGAGATAGTACGGAGAAAAGATAATCAATGCATAGTTTCAGAGGCTTGGACAGGTGATGCTTGAAACCGGCTTGCCGCGAGCAAACCTCTGTTGAGGGCGTTTCAAGGAGTCGGACATGGCAAGACCCAGTAAAGTCGAGATCACAGAAGTGGGCCCGCGCGACGGGTTGCAGGCGGAAGCAAATTTCATCCCGACGGACGCGAAGATTCGGTTCGTCAACGGGCTGATTGCAGCGGGTGTGCCGCGGATCGAATTTTCGTCCTTCGTGTCGCCCAAGGCGATCCCGCAGCTTTCCGACGTGGTTGAGGTGTTCGAGGGCGTGAACCGTTCTAAGCCCTGCACGCTAGCCGCACTGGTGCCGAACGCCCACGGAGCAGTGCGCGCCGCCGAGGCCAAGGTCGATGAAATGATCGTTTTCATGTCGGCGTCCGAAAGCCACAACCAGAAAAACGTCAATCGTTCGATCGACGAATCGCTACATGGTTTCGAGCGTGTTGCCCAGATCGCTGACGACGCGGGAATTCCGGTCCTTGGTGCGATCGCAACCGGGTTTGGTTGCCCCTTTGAAGGGGATGTTTCGCTGGATACTGTGGTGAAGATAGCAAAGCGGTATCGCGAATATGGTTTCAAGGGGGTTGGGCTCGGTGACACGACCGGTATGGCGACACCGCTGATCGTGACCAAATTCGTGCGTGAACTCCAAGACAAGGTGCCGGAGCTCGATATCGCGCTTCATTTCCACAACACCCGCGGCATTGGCCTCGTCAACGTGGTTGCGGGTCTCGACGAAGGTATCGACAAATTTGATGCATCTTTCGCTGGGATTGGTGGCTGCCCCTTCGCGCCGAAAGCAACGGGCAATATCTGCACTGAGGATTTGGTCTACATGCTGGACGAGATGGGCATCAAGACGGGGGTCGATCTTCGGAAGATGATGGAGATCGCTTGCGACGTCGAGGATACGGTCGGCCGGGAGATGCCGGGACAGGTCATGAAGGCCGGTTTGCGTCTCGATCTCCATGGGATGGAATCCGTCGCCACGGCCAAAGGCTGATACGGGCACTGACATGAGCCAACCGGAAGGCGCGCTTGCCGGAATACGCGTCGTCGATTTGACGCGTATCCTTGCGGGGCCGTTCTGCACCATGTTGCTCGGCGATATGGGCGCTGAGGTAATTAAGGTCGAAAGCCCTGGCGGCGGCGATGCGGTTCGCGGTCAGGGCGTGATCAAGGATGGCATGAGCTGGTACTTCGCCCAGTTCAATCGCAATAAGAAATCGGTCACCCTCGATCTTTATACGGATGAAGGGAAAGCGCGTCTGGCGGAACTTCTGGCGAGCGCGGACGTCTTAGTCGAGAACTTTCGCCCCGGCGTGCTCGACAATATGGGATTCGACGAAGCGCGACTGAAAGAATTGAATCCCGAATTGATCGTCGGCAGCGTCAATGGGTACGGCTCAATCGGGCCTTATGTAAATCGGCCGTCGTTCGACTTTATCGCCCAGGCGATGAGTGGATTCATGAGCCTCACTGGTGAAATCGAAGGTGAACCCATGCGGGCGGCACCGCCAATCGCCGATTTGATTGCTGGCCTCTATTGTGCCTTCGGTGTCGTGACGGCCATCGCCGCCCGTAACCGGACGGGTGAGGGGCAATACGTTGAAGCGAGCCTTAACAACAGCCTGATCTCGCTGATGGCGTTTCTGTCCGCCGAGTATTTTGCGACGGGAAAACCGCCGGCGCGTAGCGGGAACAACCATGCTATTGTCGCCCCCTACGGCATGTTCAAGGCCAAGGACGGCGCTATTGCGGTGGCACCTTCAAATGAGACCTATGCGATCCGCTTCCTCGACGCCGTCGGTCTCGGCGAGCTCATGGATGATGAACGCTTTCGCACTAATGCCGACCGCATGCGGAATCGTACGGAACTTCTGGTGATCATCGATGCAGCGACGGAGAGGGAAACGGTCGATCACTGGATCGAGACAATCAATGCCGCCGGTTGTCCTTGCGGGCGCGTAATGACCCTCGACGAGGTTTTTGACGACCCGCAGGTGCGAGCAACGGAAATGGTGCTCGACGTCGATCATGGCGATCACGGCTCAATCCGCATGACGGGTTTTCCGGTAAAGATGTCGAAAACGCCAACACGCATTCACCGTCCCGCGCCCGACCTTGGTCAGCACAACAACGAGTTCTTCGGCGAGGATTAACGGCCCTTGCCTGAGTTTTTCAACCGGTAGCGCTTAAATCCGTAGCACAGCTGCAATTTAAATCGCATCGGGCCATTTCGGCAGAACTTACAGCAGCGTTAGAGGAGCCTTTCCGCCCGGATTTTGATCCCCGCTTCCTCGCGGTCCCAGGTGTCGGCGGTAATGCCCGCTAAGCGCAGCGGGCCCTTTTGGATCTTGATCGTTGGCGTCTTCGGCAGTTCGTCCATGACGCGGATGTAGCGTGGAATCATGAATGTGCCATGCGAGCTCTTTCCGCGGCGACGTCCGCTGGAGGACGTACCGTGATGGTGGCGCCCCTCTGTAAGGCGGCGAGGCGCGCTTCGGTCGCCTGTTCGAGAGCGTAGACAAATTCCTAACATTCGGACACGGTCGTGCCGCACACGAGATAGGCGTGATTTTCCAGTAGGGCGTCGTCGAGATTGTCCATCTCATCCATTAGGCGGGCCCCGAGTCTTCGGATTGTTGAAGATGCCCTCGAAGCTTTGGGTTGCGAGCGCGTCGTTGAAACGCACGCCCTTTGGAGAAATCGGAAGCATGGCTTCCGGCATCGGGTCGTGCCTGAAAAACCGCACCGTGGATAGTATAGGCCGGGATGTCGTAGTTGAACCCAACGTCGAGCAGTGCGTCGCCGTCGGCATTCACCTTGACGAGTGTCGACGCCGTGATTTTCTCGAACAGGCGCGGGTAGGTGTTGATTAGGAATTGATCTGTTGTCCCCGGTATTCGTGCCGAGAGATGACCCAAGACAAGATCCGTCATGCCGTGGTGGGCTACCTGGCAATAGAACGCGGCAAGGTCGACGCGGGTTTGCCATTCGTCTGCCGTTACCTGGTCTCGGACCGAGATGTTTCGGGCGCGGGTGATTGCGGCCATCGGCGAAATCCTCCCATGCGTATCCCAATAAATGGCGATATCCGCTCATAGCTAAACGGGTTCT
>DJKK01000071.1 GCA_002434595.1 Alphaproteobacteria bacterium UBA6544
GGTCGATTGTTTTTTCCGTTTGGTCAGGAATGATAGCCTTGGTCGGGCCTTCAATGGCAGCTCACGCCTTATTGTTGGTTGGCGTATTTTTTACCACAGATGTTTTCCGTCGAGCCAACAAGCAAAAGCCCTTCGGTCAACGGCCGAGGTATATTGATCAGACTGGTGGTTATTCATAATACGATGATAACCGGGGCAGGTCCTGTGTAATTTTGGCTGACGGGGTGGGTCCATTGGCGAAACGTTGCTCTGAATGCGCCGCAATCGAACTAAAGAATGGTTATTACCGGCTTATTAAACTCACTTGGGACAGGCAGACGTCCGGGGGAACGTTCGACTATTATCATGCTGCAGTTGAACGCAGTGGGCGCTGGAATGCGGAGTTTTTTGATGAAACTGGTCGTTCAATTTGGGTTTTCGGTTCGGAAGACTCCTTGGAATATGATTGGGTGTTTCGATTGCCTGGAGCTTCGACTGAACGGCGGGCGCTCAGCCGGAAAGATGGTTTTGAAGTGACTATATCCGACGTCAAACTCAGCGCTATACCACTCGGCGCTCTTTGCCAGGTTGTCGAGGAACGTGATGACGGTGTTCCACGTCACTGGAAAAATTGGCGGATCGTCTGATAAATGACGTCTGTTTTATATGATGGAGCCTGCCCGATATGCGCCCGCGAGATCGCAATGTACCGGAGGCAAAAGGGCGGAGATTCTATCCGTTGGATTGATATTCGACAGCTCCCCGAGAGTGAAATCCCGTTAAGTCTGTCACGAAACGAAGTTCTCTCTCGCTTTCATGTCATTCGAAGCGACGGTCAACTTGCAATCGGAGCTGCGGCGTTCGTCGAGCTCTGGAAGAGTTTGCCTGCCTTTCAACTTTTTGCGCGTCTGGCCAGACTGCCGCCGGTCTTCTTTGTTCTCGAATGTGGTTATACAATTTTCCTCCGCACCCGCCCCCTGATCCATAGGATTATATTTAGCCGGCGAATTTTTTCGAATGAATGACTTTAATACATCGTCTCAAGTATGTTCGAAGCGGTCTGTTGCGTTAGCATCTTTCGAGCGGCCCATTCGTGCTGTCGTTATCGGTGCAAGTGGTGGAATTGGTAACGCACTGGTTTGGGCGCTGGCGCAAAACAATAAGGTAAAATGTGTGCAAGCGCTTTCACGTGCACCGATTACCCAAAATCAATTGAGTGTACAAAGTGATATAGTCGACCTAGGAAACGAAAATTCTATCGCTGCATCCGCTAACCGCGTAGCAAATCGGATCGGTGAGATAGACCTGATAATTGTGGCAAGTGGCTTTCTCCATGACGGCTCCGATTTTCAACCAGAAAAATCATTGAGGGCCTTAAATACAGAAACGTTACAGCGGGCCTTTACGATTAACACGATTGGACCTTTGCTCGTGGCGAAGCATTTTCTACCATTGCTCAATCGCGAATCTAAATCAGTTTTCGCAGCGCTTTCAGCACGGGTTGGCAGCATAGAAGACAATCGACTTGGCGGTTGGTACGGTTATCGCGCGTCTAAAGCGGCATTAAACATGTCAATTCGAAATCTTGCCATCGAACTAACACGGACCCACCCATTCGCAATTTGCCTTGCGCTTCATCCGGGAACAGTTGACACAAAGCTATCGAGGCCTTTTGCGCGGAGTGTCAGGCACGCGAGCCTCCACGATCCGGTTTCTTGTGCAAATAATCTTTTAGATGTGATCGATACGGTCTCATTGAAAAACACGGGCGGATTTTACGCTTACGACGGCACACAGATACCATACTGAAACCAATTCAAACGGCTCGGTAATCCCCTGTACCTGGCACAGCGTAAACCCGCTAATCGCAATCGCAGAAAATCCCTCCGAATACATTAAAATTGAGAAATGCTCATGAATGATAGCGCCACACATAATGCTATTGAATTTTCATCTGAAGAGAGTGCGTCCGAACCGACCGACGGAAAACCAAGTCGTCTGGCAGCCACGACCGCTGTTCGTACATTAATTAGGTGGGCAGGAGATGACCCTGACCGCGAAGGGCTGATCGATACACCAAACCGCGTCATAAAATCATATGAGGAGTTCTTTGCTGGATATGCGTCAGATCCAGAGGAAATTCTCAGCCGCTCATTTGAAGAAACCGCCGGTTATGACGATATGGTGCTATTGACGAACATTAATTTCGAAAGCCATTGCGAACACCATATGGTCCCTATAATCGGCTTTGCCCACGTTGCATATATTCCGAATAGCCGTGTCGTTGGAATCAGTAAACTAGCTCGTATCGTTGAGGCATTCGGCAAACGGTTGCAGATTCAAGAGCGCCTGACGACGCAAATCGCCAACGCTATTTTTAAAGTTCTTCAGCCAAGGGGTGTAGGCGTCGTTGTCGAAGCCCAACATCAATGTATGACTACCCGTGGAATCAAGAAACCCGAAGTCACTATGAAGACAAATTGTATGTTGGGATGTTTCAGGGAGGACACCTTAATTAGGTCTGAATTTCTGCAAGCGATCAGCCATTCAAAACACCGTTT
>DJKK01000113.1 GCA_002434595.1 Alphaproteobacteria bacterium UBA6544
CAAAGTATGCAGAAAACCTCGTAAAGAAGGCGGACCGGGCGTCAGCTTTTCTGGAGGCGCGTCAACTGGCTGGTTTCGAAGAGGCCGAAGCAAATCGCTATTTTGGTCGCCATAAGGACATCGAACGCATCCGCCTGCGCGCGCTCCCTCCCGACGAGGCCCAATCGAAGTTTCTCGACCGTTTCCAAACCTTGTACGAGGCGATGCATTCCTAAAGAAAACTTCGCCGCAACATGTTAATCGCCATTACGATTAATACGACCAAAAGCGCCTTGCGGAACGCTTCTTGTGTGACCTTTCCCCGAAGCCATCTACCGAACGCGACCGCGCCCAGAATGAGAACCGTTCCAGTAACCGACAGCGCGATTTCAGCTCTGCCAAGGACCCCTTCCAGAACCAAAGTTGCGAACACCGGCACAATCCCAATCAAATATAGCATTGCCGCACTGCTTATGAACTCCTCTTTCGTCACCCTCAGCGCCAGGAGGTACATAATCACTGGTGGGCCGAAATATGCGGCCACGCCCCCCAATAGACCGGAGAGCAAGCCAACAACTGGTGTCCAAATTCGCTCCGCAGATACTGAGGGTGTCGGAATTCTGATATTCACCAACTGCGAGACCGCATAAACTAGAACGGTCACACCGAGCACTGACTGCGCAGTTCGTGGATCAATCGCCGTGATGAACTGAGCCCCGAGAATTCCCCCAAGGATCATTGTTGGGATGGCTGGCCAGAAGCGTCGACATGAAAGGCCAAACCTGCGCCCTTCGAGGGCCTGCCAAAAATTTGACAGCAAAATCGGCAGCGCTATTACTGCGAGTGTCGTCGCGGGGTGCATGACGCCGCTTAGTGCTGGGACAGCGATCAGGGGTATTCCAACACCGAGCACACCTTTCGACGTGCCGGCCGCCAGAAACGCGAGCGCGACAACCATTAGATTGAATAGTGTGGGTTCAAACGGAAGCATGACGTCCAGGGATACGTGGCGCTCGGAGCCGTGCGCCACTTGGAAATGATCAGGCCATGATATACTTAGAAATCCAACATTTGACGAAACCTAATCGCCGCGTCGGCGGGATTTTGACTGGAGAGAGGTAGGATTGTGAGCGAAGCAAATTGGCACCGGGTGGCAGCGACCGGAGAGGTCTTTGAGGAAGAACCAATCCGGGTTCAGGTCGGCGAGGAAGATATCGCCATCTATAACGTCGCCGGAGATTTTCACGCGACCAGCAACATTTGCACCCACGCCTATGCGTCAATGGTAGACGGCTTTCAGGAAGGTGACGAAATAGAATGCCCGCTCCACGAAGGCAAGTTTAACATCAAGACCGGCGAGGCTCTGTGCGCCCCGGTGACTGATGCGCTGAAGGTATTCGAAGTGAGGGTAGAGGACGGTGATATCTTTGTTCAGGTCTGATCTCATGCGAGAATAGAGAGATAAGTGAGCCCAAGAGAAAGTTCGCAAACGTTCAGGATCAACCTCTCCATTTGTTTATGCAATCGCTGATCTGGCAGGAAGACCTCGAGTTACCAGCCGCCTTTCTGGGATTCACCATCGGCTTCGGGACCAACCGCTCCGCAGCCACCGCGGCGGAGTAGGTCGCGGCGCCTGCCAATTGTCTCAACGAGGCGACTCAGGAGCGCCAGATGGCCCGGGTTCCAAGACTTTCAGAGCAAGACATTCCAGATTCGTTTCGCGCGTCTTTCAAGGAGTTCGAGACCGCATTCGCGCGAAACGGCAACCTGCCACCGCACTATTACCATTGTCCGGAGATGGCCGAGTACATCTTTGGCATGGGCGCCGCCTTTCGTGCGAATGACATCCTTCCACCACGCCTCGTTGAAGTTATCGTTATCACCGTCTCCAAGCTAAATGAATGCCCGTATTGCACCGTCCATCATTCAAACCGCGCGGTGGAACTTGGAATGGCCGTAGATACCTTGGAAAACATCCTGGAGCCCAACCCTCCCGGCTTGGACGAAAAAGAAACGCTGGTCCGCAACTATGTAAGGCTTGCCATCGAAATGCCGTGGGGGATCCGAGACAACATTTACGATGCCATGGCGCAGCATTTCAGCCACCGTGAACTTGTAGCCATTACGATGCGCGCCAATCTTGCGAGCATGTTCAACAAGATCAATATGGCCCTCCAGATCGAGATGGAAGAAGGCGCCCTTGAAGGCATGATAGAAAGCGGTATCGGCGCGAATCACGTGCCCGCGCCGGAGACAGATGCAGCAGACTAGAAGCTTCAGAATCCCCCTAAGGCGGAGAAAGCCATGAGCGATATCGAAAGCCAGAAAGAGTATTATGACCGGGTCGGATTCAGCGAGCGGCTCGGTTTCGGTAGCCGACCCGCAGTCCTCATAATCGACATGTGCCGCGGCATCACGGAACCCGGGCCGATGTTTATCGAAATGAGCGATCATATCCCGCGGATAAACGCGATCAACGAGTTGGCACGCGCGATCGGAGCACCCGTTATCTTCACGACTGTCGCGTACCATAAGGATCTATCGGATGCAGGGACGTTCGGACAGAAAGTGCCGCTCCTACAGAACCTGCTGCTGGATGGAAAAGGATCGGACATCGATCCGCGGCTTCCAGTCAAAGAGACGGACCACCTTCTGGTCAAAAAGTTTCCGAGCGCCTTCTACGGAACGAATTTGCAATCGCAATTGAGCGGTCTTGCCATCGATACGACAATCATTGTGGGTAATTCGACCAGCGGCTGCGTGCGGGCCACGGCGTGTGACGCAATTTCAGGTAGTTTCAGGCCGATCGTCGCGGGAGATTGCGTCGCTGACCGGGCGCCTCTGTCACACAAGGTTAATCTCTTCGATATAGACTCCAAATACGCCGATGTCGTGGAGAGTTCTGATATTATCGCCTACCTGAAAGATTTGGCGTCAGCCAAAAGCCGAGCAGCAGCTGAATAATGATGAGCTCTTCTATTTCGCCGCAAACGCCTTAACGTAGCTTCTAAACTGTCACTCCAAATAACCGATGGTATTGGGACCGACGATTGTTCGCCGACTCTTACCCTAAACGTCGAGCAACAAAAGGGTCCAATGCTTGACATGGTGCTCGTTCGCAATGAGGCGGCTTTTTTCCGTGCGGATGATAGCCGCCAGAAACTGAAGCTCTCCGGCTTCGAAGTTTGAGACCGCTTCCCGCGCGTTCTTTTGCAGTGCGACGCAGCGGAAATATTGCGGATCGTTCACCTGAACGACTACCGGCACACCGTTGCCGATACTCGAAATATCGCCTTCTCAGATCGCTGCATCAACCACTTTCACAAAATACCATGCAACCCCGCCCCATTCGCGCCAGAGAGCGTGAAATTTCGGATTCCCCCGAAGAATGCCCTACGATCGATATCCTGCACTAGCTCCGTCGCCTTGAGTATCGGTGCGGTCTGACGCGCTGCGGATTTTTGCGCTTTCTTCTTCTGCCGTTTCACGGGGATCGCCCCTTATTAGTGCCACACATCTTTGCCCAGCACTGAAGGCCGGCCTGATAACCAGAGGCTCACGTAATCGAGTGCAATTGTGGTAATCAGAGGCGTTTTAGTCCATTGGCGTGGACCAATCGGGGTCGCTATGCTTTTGCCAATAAAGAGATGTTAGATGCTGCGTGACGGGCCCGACAGCCCCGTCGCCAACGGCGTTACCGTCAATCCGGGAGACGGGTATGATCCCGCCAGCCGTCGATGTGATGAAGATCTCGTCCGCCTCTTTTGCCATTTCAACACTCACCTCGCCGAGGCTCGCTTCTACGTTGAGTTCCGCGCACAATTCGAGCGCCGTTATCCGGGTAATCCCTTCCAGCACGCCGCTTGCGGGTGTTGTAGCCCGCCCTTCTTTTACGACGAAGAGATTGAAGCCCGGTCCTTCGCTGATATTCCCGTCGAGATCAACCAAAACGACATTCTCAGCGTCGTTCTCATATGCCCCGTAGAGCCCGGCGATGAAGTCGAGCCAGTGATAATTCTTGACCGTCGGGTCGACGGATTGCGGTGGAATTCGCGGAATATCGCTGATGGAAATATTCAATCCCCTCTCCCGCTGTTCTTCGCTCGCGATCCAACCAAACGGGATGGCGAAAGCGATAAATGTATTTTCCGCCTCCCGCGGATCACGGCTAAATGTCGGCGATACACCGCGGGTGCAGATCATTTCGACATATGCGTCGTCCAAGCCCGAACGACGCACACATTCCATTAAAACGTCGGTCAATCTCTGTCGGTTAAAGGGAAGAGTCATGTGCAATCGGTCGACAGAATTGAAGAACCGGTCGAGATGTCGATCCAATCGGAAAAACCGCCGCTGCCAAACGTGGACCACATCATAGGTCGCGTCGGAACGCAGAAATCCCCAGTCGAGAATTGAAATCTTCGCTTCAGATATTGGCCGATAGTCGCCGTCGATAAAGGCGAAGCCGTGCGGGAATACATGTGATGATCTGACCATCTCAGGCTCGGTACTCATGTTTCCTCAGCACGTCCATATACATCCTCAAACCGCTCGATATCGTCCTCACTCAAGTAATCCCCAGTTTGGACTTCGATGACATGCAGCGGCTCATCTTCCGCATTCTCGAGGCGATGTACCTCCCCCAGCGGGATGTATGTCGATTGGTCCGCATGGAGACGCAGGGTCTCTTCGCCACGCACCACGGTCGCCAAACCTCGCACAACGACCCAATGCTCCGAACGCTGGGCATGACGCTGCAGTGACAAACTAGCACCTGGATTTACCACAAGCCGTTTCACCTTGAATCGTTCACCGATATCTATCTCCTGTGAATAACCCCAAGGTCGATAAAGTCTGCTGTGTTGAACTGTCTCCTGCCGTCCGCGCCGCTCCAGT
>DJKK01000148.1 GCA_002434595.1 Alphaproteobacteria bacterium UBA6544
TGACCATCTGGGCGCTAACGAACTGGCCGCGGTTGTCGGGTATTCGTATGGCGGTTATCTGACATTCCAATGGGGCGTGACCTATCCAGACAGAATGCGTGCCTTGGTTCCGGTTGCGACCGGTATCACCGGTCGGGGCGATGAAGGCACTGTTCGCGAGCTCGAAGTTCAGTTCGAAGCGGCAGCCGGATGGAATTCCGGACACTATTACGGAAGCGAAAACCGCGTTCACGACGCGCTCATTCAATTCCGCAGCAACATCCTGCGTAATTATGGGGTCATCACCGAACTAAAAGACAAGGGCTTCGACGACACCGAGGCAGAGCACGAATTGCATCAGCAAGCGGCGAATTGGGCGGATGGCTTTGACGCCAATTCACTCATCGCCCTGAGGCGTTGTGCGACGAGATTTGACGCCCGCCCGGAAGCCGACAAGATCTCTGCTCCATTGCTCTATATCTTGGCCAACACCGACAATCTCTTCGGCCCGGCGCTTGGCGAGAAGACGGTCGATTATATTCGAAACGCGGCCGGCGTCGACGCGCGGTATTTTGAGCTTGAATCGCCTTACGGCCACAGGGCACCGTCGGTCGACTGGGCGAAATGGGAGGAGGCACTACGCTCTTTCCTGGACGCGTTCGCCGCGCCAGATGCAAAAACCGTTTAGTAGAGCGAGAGGGAGTTAGCGATGACCCAAGGCATGGTTTGCGCGCCGCAGCCAGAAGCAGTTGAGGCCGGTGCAGTCGCCTTGAAGAACGGAGGCAACGCGGTCGATGCAGCGATTACCTGTGCATTGGTCCAGACCGTTGTGGATCCGATGATGTGCGGTATCGCCGGATTCGGCTCGATGCAACTTTTCCTGCCGAAACTTGGACACCACGGATACATCGACTTTCATACGACCGCGCCGACGGCCGCGACGTCAGACATGTGGCTGGACCAAATCGAATCTCAGTCCCGTGACGGTTTCGGCTTCATATTGAAGAACCGCGCCAATGAAGTGGGTTACGAGTCGATCATGACGCCGGGAAGCCTGAAGGCGTATTACGAAGCGGTCGAAGAGTACGGAACCATGGACTGGAAAGACGTTATCCAGCCCGCCATCGATCATGCCGAAGAAGGTTTCGTCGTGCGACCGCATTTCGACGAATTCTGGAGCGCGTCGAACATTATGGGCCGCATGGCGATGGTGGATAAACTTCGGCATACGGATGCCGCACGGAATATCTATTTCGACGCGCATGACAACACTTACCCGATTGGTGCTACCGTGAAGAATCCCGACATGAAACGAACACTTGAGCGTATCCGGGATGGCGGCGCAGACCTCTTCTATTCAGGTGAACTCGGCGAAGAGATCGCTGACGACATGAAAAAAAACGGAGGACTACTAACCATCGATGACCTTCGGTCATACAAGACAATACGAAGTGAACCAGTCTGGGCCGAATACCGCGGACACAAGGTCGCCTCCAATCAACCACCAGGCGGCGGTCCAATGGTTCTCGAAATGCTGCAGATCCTCGAGCAGTTCGATCTGCCCGCCATGGGACATAATTCCGCGGACTACATCGCAACAATGGCCGAAGCCATGAAATGGGCGACGATCGACAAAGACAAGAAAATGGGCGATCCAACATTTGAGGACGTGCCAGTGTCCGAATTTACAGACCGCGCTTATGCGGCTGAACTCGCAGAACGTATCCGGAAAGGAGAGAAAGCGAACGTCGTTCGCTATGGCCAGCCGGAAGAATCGAAAGATACGACCCATGTCACGGTCGTAGATGAATTCGGCAACGCCGTCTCGATGACCCATTCTCTTGGCATGCCATCCGGTGTTGTAACCCGCGGCATGGGGTTCATGTACAACGGATGTATGGGTGCTTTCGACCCACGCCCTGGTCTTCCGGGATCGATTTTACCCGGCAAGCGACGCTTTACCGCAATGTGCCCGACGATCGTGTTTCGGGGAGATAATCCTTACATCGTGGTTGGCGCACCGGGGGGAACATTCATCACGATGGGCGTTCTACAGGCGATTTTGAACGTCATGGACTTCGACATGACCATGCTCGAAGCGGTTTCTGCTCCTCGGATCACGGCAAACAGCAACACAATCGACGTAAGCAACCGTATTCCGAGGTTTGTAACAGACGAATTGGCGGCACGCGGCTATCCGATTTCGCGGAGCCCTTTCAGCTACGTCTTCTCAGGCGTACACGCTATCCGCATTGTAAAAGGAAAATGGGACGGTGGAGCCGACCCTGGCCGTGACGGGATGGCTCTAGCCGTGTAATCGTATGAGATTGACCACCAAAGAACTGGCTTATGTTGCGCCTAAATTCCGTCAACACGGCAAACAGCTGGCAGCCCATTACCACCAGTACAAAAATAACTCTTTCAAACGTGAGCCGTTCTAAATCGCAATATTTGTTGGCCAAACCAGTTTCAGATTCTTCAAATTTAAGCTGTTTAAGAAATCCAGACATCACATGACACCCCAAATTCGCCGCGAACACGCATTACTTTAGATTTGAAAAGGTTCCGTTCGCTCTAAACAGTCAGGAATTTATAGATATGAATTCAGAAAACGTCGCATTCGAAAATATTGATCGCGTAATGTCATTAGAGCTCCAGGGTTCCGCACTGCCATACGGGGTAAAAGCTGCTTTATACGACGCAGCCCGAACGGTACACCACTCGCCTCTAGTTAAAGAAGCCGCACTAATTTTGAATCGCGCGCCATGCACCATTGGTGTGGTAACAGGCGCGCAAGTTCCCGATAAGATGCCACTGGGCGAAAATGATGGTCCCCTTGGCTCTGTTATTCTTGCAAAAGCGCTCGGAAAATTGGGACATAAAATTGTTTTTTTTACGGATACTGCCGCCGCAGAACCAATCGAGAAACTCCTCACTTGGCTGAATATTGACGCAGAGATCATACGTTTGGAGCCCGGTGATATCGATACTCAAAAAACCGCAGCAAAGATGCTAGACGTTGGTGTTGCTGTCGAAAGGCTTGGTAGTAATCCAAATGGTATCCTGTATGGTGCCACGGGCGTTTCGCGGTCCAGTTTTAGATGCAATACAGACACAATCTTTAATACGCTTACGGCCCTCGGCAAGCCTACTATCGGCATCGCTGATGGCGGAAACGAAATTGGTTGTGGAAATATCCGTGATATTATTATCGGGTCTCTCGAAGAATTCAACTTTGCGGAACGAACACCTTGTGGAGGCGGAATTTTTAGTGTGGTGCCGACTGACGTCTTGGTGATAGCCACATCCTCAAATTTAGGATGCGCTGGGGTCACTGCTGCTTTGGCACTTTTAAACGAAGACCCAAGCCTTTGTCATACAGATCATGTTGAACAAGCATTGATTGCGAAAGGTGTCGAACTTGGTTTGACCGATGGTGGATCCGGTAAAGTGATAGCGGCCGTCGACGGCGTTGCCGCTCATGTACACGCCAGTTTAGTTTCGATAATGGAGGCTATCGTAAAAAGGGCGCTCACTACAGCGGCGGAGAGAGATTTTTAAATTTTGACCCTTAAGCATTTTCTTAACAGATAAATTAAGTAGCACAGCCATCTTGCATATTTAAGCACACTAGTTGAGAGATGGAAGATATCGTAGATCGCATCGACGCAGAAGTTCATAATTTCGCAATGCAGACCCCCTTTTTTCACGAGCCAATGACACCTGGACGCACTCGTAAGTTTGTTCGTCAGCACC
>DJKK01000083.1 GCA_002434595.1 Alphaproteobacteria bacterium UBA6544
TCTCACAATATTTATTTAAAAAAAATTACATATAAAACGTGAAGAGATAATGTTTAAAATTCTAAAAATTATCATGAAAAACATTTTTATATTAAAAATTATAATTAATATTTAAACAAAATTAAAATTTTTTTGGATAGGAAGTATTTAAAGACAATCCGATTTTATTTGGCTCCCGGTCTTCATGTCTAAAATATAACTTGGATTATTTGGAGGAGATCCAATCTCCAATTTATCAGCGAATTGTATGCCGTAAATAACATTACCCCAAATTCTATAATCACTTTTTTCAAGTTTCATGAACCTAAGTGATATCGCAAAACTCCGCCCCCCTCCAAGTTTCTTATCACTTGGATATCCTGAAGCGACGCTACCCCTTTTGAAAATAATTGGCTTTAATGAAATTTTTCTAATTTTTTCGCCTTTAAAATTTGTTTTTTTACCGAAATAATCTCCCGCTTCCGCAATAATCCCTAGCTGGACATTAAAAAACGGCATTTTGGTATAGTAGTTCTCTTTCACCAATCTCGTTATATTGTAAAACAAGCTTGTTTTTGCTCCGGAGTTTGGTTTTATGACAATAATACCATAAGCTGTTTTAACAAATATTAAATTTGTAATATTTTTACCCTTTAAAATGCGTATTAACTGTTGATCGTACAGCCAATTACTCGGTTTTCCCTCACAACCTTTCTCCCAGCTTTTAGCATCTAAAGATTCGGCGATTTCAAACATCTCTAATTCAGATTCAAAATTGAGCAATGCCGAAGCTTTATCAAAAAGACGTTTCATTTCCTCCGATATAGATCTCGATTTCCTTAATGTATTGGGTGTAATTTGTAGAGCCTGATTTTTCCCTATATTAAACGTGCCAAATTTCGAAATAGTGTCAATATTTCCCTCCGTAACGGCAAGTTCAGAGTAGGAACGTTTAGCAAAAGCGGAAAATTTCGTTCCGCGTATTCCAATTGTTGCAACCGGCGTTTTTAAAGTAACATACATTTTTGATTTTAGATCATTAGAAAACCGAAATATTCCACCAGATAAATTTAATAAACCAGTCAACACTTTTGTTTTTTTATTGTAAACTAAATCATCTAATTGTAATTCAGAATCTGGACCGATATTAAGAAAGGTTCCATCTCCGAATTTGATGGTAGCGCCGCTGTTAATTTTAGTTTTTATATACTGATTATAATATAACTCGTCACCGGCAGAAATTTTATCGGACGGTTTAGAGGTGTGCACATTGCCGACGATTTTTTCTGCAACACCAATACTTTCTTTGGCAGTAGAATTGCTCGTATATGCTGAAATGCATGCTGATAGTAGCAGAAGCAATGTTGTGGGAACTATTTTAGGTTTGTGTTTCATTTATTCTGATCCGCAGGGGAACATGGTATAATTGGAAGGTGGTCTAGATGGCAAGAAAATATATAATCCAATAAAAATTGTGATAATGTTCAAACATGTAGGGAATAGGTGCAGGATACACGATTTAAAGAGTTCTGCGAACAGAGCATCCGTTGTTCTTTGTCTATCATCGGACGGTAGATGTTCGAGCGCACAGGGCGCTCAACATCATCGATGAGTGTGGACGGGAGTGTTTAGCGATCAAAGTGGAGAGAGAGCTCAATTCGACGGATGTTCTCGATGCGCTGACCGATCTATTCATCATTCGAGGTATTCCAGCCGGTATCCGCTCCGACAAGTAAAAATCCCTTTCGCACTACGCTCTGATGTTTGATATTTTAGCAACCGAACTTGCTAACTATGTTATGTTTATTCCGTAAAGTTTATCAAATTGCGGATTGGTTGTCTTAGCAATCTTGTGTTGGATTGTTTTAGATTTTCACTTTTCCAAGGACTTCGCATTTGTTTGAGCAATATTCCTACCTTAAGTCGGACATTGCCAATCTGCCGGATTCGAAGGTTTTCGGGAAGGTTAAGGCAATCCAAGGAATGTTAGTCGAAATTGGCGGCGTGCAGTCATTCTTGTCCGTTGGTGATCGCTGTACCCTTGTCGGCAGACTCGGCGAACGGGTGGCATGCGAGGTTGTAGGCTTTCGTAACGACCGTGCTCTCGCGTTGCCCTTTGGCGCGCTTGACGGCATTGGATTAGGGTCGGCCGCCGAGGTTGGGGAAAGCAATTCAGTTGTGCATCCGAGTGGATCTTGGCTTGGACGGGTGGTTAATGCCTTCGGCGAGCCGTTGGACGGTAAAGGTTCTTTGCTTCCTGGAGATAAGCCTTATCCGGTTAAGCGTACGGCACCACCGGCCCATGCCCGCGGCCGTGTAGAAGGTAAAATTGATCTTGGTATCAAATCGCTGAATGCGTTTATCACTTGCTGTCGCGGTCAGCGCATGGGGATTTTCTCGGCATCCGGCGTCGGGAAATCTATCCTTATGTCGATGCTCGCCCGATACTCCAAGGCTGATGTCATCGTTATTGGTCTGGTCGGCGAGCGTGGTCGCGAGGTGAAGGAGTTTCTCGAACAGGACCTTGGTGAAGAAGGATTGGCGCGATCCGTTTTGGTCGTTGCGACATCCGATGAATCCCCGTTGATGCGCCGGCAGGCAGCCTATATGACAATGACGGTGGCCGAATACTTTCGCGACGAGGGGCGGGATGTTCTCTGCCTGATGGACAGCGTGACCCGTTTTGCCATGGCACAGCGCGAAATTGGGCTGTCTGCCGGAGAACCGCCCGCCAGCAAAGGTTATACGCCGACTGTCTTTGCCGAGTTGCCGAAACTACTAGAGCGCGCCGGACCCGGAACGGGCGAGGGCACAATTACGGCAATGTTCTCGGTATTGGTCGAAGGGGACGATCACAACGAGCCAATATCGGACGCGGTGCGGGGAATTGTCGATGGACACATCGTTCTCGACCGGGCGATTGCCCAGCGTAATCGATACCCTGCTATCAATATTCTTCGGAGCGTCTCGCGAACCATGCCGGATTGTAATTCTGATGCGCAGAATGCCCTGATCGACAGGGCAAGGTCGCTTATGGTGACGTATGAAGATATGGCGGAATTAATCCGTCTTGGTGCTTATCGAAGCGGCAGCGATGTCGCTGTCGACGAAGCAATTCAGTACCATGATGCGCTTGAAGATTTTCTCTCTCAGGCGAAACGGGACGCCTTTACGCTGGATGAGTGTTACGAACAGCTTGGTGCCATTCTCGGGCTGCCCGCATCATGAGTGTGATCGGAAAACTGATCCGCTTCCAAAAGTTCGATCTCGACGAAAAACGGCGATATCTCCGGGAATTGGAAGAAGAAAAAGCATGTATTCAGGAGGCGATCGACGCGATAGATCAGGAAGTTCAGTCTGAGCAGGCGTTCTCGAAAGGGGAGGCGAATTTTGCTCCATACTACGGCGGATATGCGACGAGAACGAAGGCTCGCCGCGAAGAGTTGGTGGATGAACTTTCGAAAGCACATGAAATTGTCGAAGAAGCGCGGGAGACCGTCGTGCAAGCTTTCGAAGAACTGAAAAAATACGAGATCACGAAGGATCAACAGGATCATCGGACATATCTGGAGGACGAGCGCCAGACCCAAATCGAGCTTGATGAGATCGCGCTTACCACTCACCAGCGACAGAAAAAGTAAGCAGCGCTTGCTATTCTCCTCACCTGCTAGATAGCAATGCGAGGAGCGAGGCGTTATTCCAGTTGGGCTGGCTGTCGATCAGTACGATGCGCCGCGTCGGGATCTTTTCTGAAATGACCACAACCCTAAGCCATCGCGGGACAACCTCATTGTTGACGTCTTCAAGGAAGACATGCGCAAAGCTCTCGTAAGGCTCCGCCAATGTGGGAAGCGCGACTTCCAGATAACCGATAAATGCCTCGGGCCGAAGCAATAGCTTATCCGGAACGTAGGTCAATGTGATCGACAATGTCGATGAAAGTTGCTTGCGTAGCTCGGTAAGGTAGTCGAGTTTTGGGTTTGGGTTTGGGGTTGTTTTCAGGAAGGTTCGGTAAAGTTGACCTCCGCTTTCGATGGGCACTTTCATACGGTTAACCCACCCCGCCGGTATTGAACCTCTTGTGTTGGATTAAGCTCGAATGTCAGCGTTCGCTGAAAATTGAGCGTGCCAGTGAAACCAAGCGCTGAGATCGTATCTGCAAAAATCGCACGAATTTCATCGCGCATGCGTTCCGCGAGAGCTTTGCGCGTTCGGATCATGAGATCGACGTTTTTGCCCCGGGTCAATCCGTCAAACTGGAAGGGACCCAGTTTGCTGAACTCGATTTCGATCACGAAACGTGTGTCGCGTTCCTGACCGGTTGCGTCTCCGTCATCTTGGTCTTTTTCGCCGCGAATAAATAATTTCAATTGTTGCAGATCGCTGCCGACTAGGATCGGGATAAGATAGGAGCGCCACTCTTGACCCGACGGTTCGGTCGCCATGCGCTGCATCTCACCAATATCCCGACCCAAACGCTCCAGAAGGTTGCTGCCTGTACGCTGTAGCGCGCGCATGACGTCCTCCCCCATCCATCGGCGCAAGTCGCCCGTCATCATAGCTGAGAGAAAGAACAGAACGCCGGTCGTAATCGCTCCCCCACCTTGGGGCAGTACCTGCTGCGTTAGAAATCGCGCGGCCGTGGGATCGTTCAGCCGAAGTGCTTCGATGGCGTCCCGCAGGGCCTCCCATTTTTGGGTGAGAAGCAATGAAGTTTCTTCCGCGCCATCGAAAGGCACGAGAGGCGCGCTGGTCATTTGCAAAGTGAGCTGCGTCCCGCGGGGTAACGGCGAGCGTGAATCTAAGGCGATTTCTCCCTGTGCTGTCTGCACCAGTGTTTGTCCGCTCGGACCAGTACCCGCCACTGTCCCGTTCAGGGTGCTGGGCGAGGCCTGAGCAGACGCTTGCGACGCGGTCGAACCGGACGGCGTTATTGAAAGGATTCGAACGTTGAAGGTCGTGCCGGCAGTCAAAGTTGGCCCGCTCTGTGCGATGGTTGGTGCAGGGGGCACCTGAGTCGATGAGGATACGGGCGAGGCCGGAATATTGCCAGTTTTGGGGGTTACAGCGTTGCCCGAGGCGCTCCCGACTGGAGCCGTACCTCTGTTGATCCCCGCGATGTTGCCGGAGATTCCGGCCGACCCCAGATTGGAAGCTGCGGACGCCGCATTGCGTGCTGCGGGGGGCGTGGCAGGACGGGTCACGGTGGCGGCGATTGTACTACCTTGTGTCAGGGGCGAGGTAATCGCTGATTGATTAGAGCTCGCGTTCGTAACGGTGTTACGGCTTTGCGCCTGCGCCGGCAGGATCTGAAATTGCGTATGCGCCCCTATATTCTGAACCTGTAGGCTGACTGAGCTGCCGTTGAGGAGGTTTGCAGCGGTCTGAAGTGTCAGCTGGCCCGCATCTGTCTGAATGATGAATTGGCCGGGAGCCGGCCTGTTGAGGACGGTTCCCAGCAGTGTTTGTCCCAGTTGCAGGGCATTTTGCGCCAACGTGGACTGGACGACGGTCCCGGTGTTGCTGGGCGAAGCGGAGAGCGCTTTTAGCAATGCGTTGGACGGCAGGGTGGGTGGGACAGGCGTGTTCATTGCCCGACCTCCTGAGCGAGCGGTATAGGACGATTTCTAATTCGACCCTGTCGGCGCAAGATTACCATCGGCCGAGTGCTCCTCTTGCTGCGGTTCCCCTGAAGTCGGTTGTTGCGGTTCTCCGCCCGGTCGTGCGGACGTTTGCGCAGGGACTTCTTGAACGGTCTCCGAGGGCGAAGATGGTAACAGTAGGCGTGCGAGTGAGACGGCGTTCACAGGTCGCAATCCGTTTACAATATTCGGTGACGGGCTGACATCTGAAAATGCGAGACCGGATGCGTCTACAGCGGCGAGAACACCGCCTAGGCGTCGAACCATATCAAGACCGCTTACCAGCATCCGTGTCGGCGCCGCGTCAACATAAGCGGCGGTAATTTCAGACGCTTCGATTGGATCACGTCCCGCTGTCAGAACCAGGATGGTCTCGACGGAAACGGCACCGGTAAACTCGACCAGGCGTCCCATGTCATCAAAGTTGTATGGATTAACACCCATCGTATCGATCAGAACGAGCGCCTCCGGGTCCCCTCCGTCTACGGCCTCGATCAATGCGAGAGGGTCGGGTGCGATTATTACTTCGAGGCCAAGGCGTGTTGCGTAGGATTGCAGTTGCTCCACGCCTTGAGCGCGGATGGTATCGGTGCTGACTAGGCGAATTGGGTTTCCCGAGATAATCGTCCGCGCCGCCATTTTTGCGACTGCCGAGGTTTTGCCACCACCCGGTGGGCCGATGAGCATGATTGGCCGTGGCTGTTTGCCTTCTTCGGGCAAAGGCAGAAAATTAAATATCTCGTCGAGTGCGCCAGCCAATGCCATATGCGGACCGCCGGTCGCTTGCGCAGCAGCGGAATTCAGCAGTCGATCTGCAAGTTTGGGCGGCGTGCCGTGATCGTCCAGCGCATTGCCGATCAACTGGAGCATTTTGAATGTAAGCGCGCGTTCCTTCTGCGGAATGTGCCGGTCGTCCGTGTCCGACGCCGCTGTGACGCGAACACCCCGCATACCTTCATCCTCGTGTGTTGCAACGATTACGGCTTCGGCCCCCATTTGTTCCCGGACGAGTTCCATCGCCTCTTGCATTGTCCGCGCGTGGATCGTCTTGAGCCTCATTCGAATTCATTCCTACCTGTCGGCGGCATGGCCTAGACCTGCCCCAAAGTCTTGATCTTGGCTTTAGGGTGTACCTCATTTTGCGACATCACGACAGTTACCGGACGGAATCGTTCGATGACGGACCGGACAAAGGGGCGAATGCCAGGGCTCACGAGCAAGACAGGGGTTTCTCCCTGCATCGCATGGCGTTCGAATACTGTCCGAACTGCGGTGATGAACTGTTGTAGCTTACTGGGCGCCATAGAGAGTTGTCGTTCGTCTCCCTGACCGATGATCGCCTCGGCAAAAGATTGCTCCCATTCCGGCGATAGTGTGACCAGCGGGATGATACCTTGCTCGTTGACAACGTCGTCAGAGAGCTGGCGTGCCAGACGGGCGCGTACGTGTTCTGTGATCTGGCCGATGTTACGAGTGTATCCGCACGCCTCAGAGATACCTTCAAGGATGGTTGCGAGGTCGCGGATGGAGACCCGCTCGCTCAGTAGGTTCTGTAATACCCGCTGGATACCGCCAACGCTGATCTGGTTCGGCACCAGATCGGAGATTAGTTTCTGATGGCCGCCGTCGAGTTCGTCGAGCAATTTCTGCGTTTCGGCGAACGACAGCAATTCCGGCATATTGTCGCGAACGATCTCGGTGAGGTGGGTCGTAATGACTGTCGGTGCATCGACGACGGTAAATCCACGGAACATGGCTTCTTCGCGATGCTGTTCACCGACCCACATTGCAGGGAGGCCGAAGGTTGGCTCCACTGTTGCTTCGCCGGGGAGGGATATTTGCTCTCCGCGTGGATCCATGACCAAAAGGTTGTTTGGCCGGAGTTCCCCCGCCCCTGCCTCGATTTCCTTGACCCGCAGGATGTAGTTATTAGGCGGTAATTGGAGATTATCCTGAATTCGTACTGCGGGCATGATAAAGCCCATTTCGGTTGCCAGTTGGCGCCGCAATGCCTTGATTTGCTCGGTGAGCCGCCGTTCGCTCGGGTTGTTGATAAGTGAGAGCAGTCCATACCCGAGCTCAAGCCGGATATTGTCAATTTGCAATGCCGCGCCGATCGGTTCCTCGGGGGGTGGCGCTGCCTGTTTTTCTTCTTCGGCCCGCGCCTCCTCGTGTTCTTCGTTGCGTCGTTGAGAATAAAGCGAATATGCGGTTATTCCGGTGATGCTGCCGAGAAGCAGGAAGGGCAGAGCGGGAATTCCGGGCAAGACGGCGATGGTGAATAGCAGACCGGTGGCAAGGGTAAGCGCCATCGGATAATTCGTCAGCTGACCGAGGACGGCTTCGTCCGCGGCGCCCTGTACACCGGAACGTGTGACGAGCATGCCGGCGGCCGTCGAGACGATGAGTGCGGGAATTTGCGTCACCAGGCCATCGCCGATGGTCAGAAGAGTATAGTTCTCCGCGGCGGCACTGAGGCCCAGGTTTTGCTGTGCGGTTCCGATGATAATGCCACCGACGATATTGATGAAGGTGATAAGCAAGCCTGCGATAGCATCGCCGCGCACGAACTTGGATGCACCGTCCATCGCACCAAAAAAGGAGTTCTCCTCTTCCAGTGAGCTGCGGCGCTTGCGGGCCTCATCCTCACCGATCAAGCCTGAGGAGAGGTCCGCGTCAATCGCCATCTGTTTGCCGGGCATGGCGTCCAAGCTGAACCGGGCCGCGACTTCCGCAATACGCCCCGCACCCTTCGTAATCACGACGAAATTCACGATGACGAGAATGCCGAAGACAATGATGCCGATGACGTAATTGCCGCCGACGACAAAATTACCGAAGGCTTCGATGACCCGTCCCGCGGCGGACGTACCGGTATGGCCATCCGCCAAGATGAGGCGTGTGGAGGCCAGGTTTAACGCAAGGCGAAGCATCGTCGCGATGAGGAGAATTGTCGGAAAAGTGTTTAATTCCAATGGATTGCGTATAAACAATACCGTCATTAAAATGACGACTGAGAATGTAATCGACACCGCCAGCGAAAAGTCGAGCAGCCAAGTCGGCATCGGCAGCAGCAGTACAATCAGAATCGCGATGACGCCGAGGGCAAGCGCTATATCGCCCCGTTTCATAAACTCGGGTATCTGCAGCCCGCCGCCGCCTCCACCACCACCTTCATCGGTAACGGCTTCCGCACCTTGATCTGGTGTCGCTTCGCTCATTGTCCGGTCTCGGACCTCGTCTCCATCACTTGATTAGCGCTCAATGCTCTAACCCTCGCCAGGCAATGGCACCGCCATGCCTTCTTCGTTGTATTGCTTCAGTTTATTGCGCAGCGTGCGAATCGAAATGCCCAGAATGTTCGCGGCGTGCGTGCGGTTCCCCAGGCAATGCTGCAGCGTATCGATAATGAGGTCGCGTTCGACTTCCGCAACGGTTCGGCCGACAAGTCCTTTGGTTTGGTTCTCATCGTCGCTTACGGTTGGCGTATCGTTATCCATAAAGGCTGCTGCCGCCGTCGCCGCAACAGAGGCAACTTCATCACTGCCACCGCTCAAGATAATTGCATCCGGTCCGATTTCCGATCCTTGGGCCAGTAGTACCGCGCGGTGCATCGTATTCTCGAGTTCGCGCACGTTCCCACGCCAACCGTGGTTCTCCAGCATCGACATTGCCGGATCGCTAATTGGCAGACGATCGACCCCGTTTGCCTCGGAATACTTTTCGACGAAGAAGTTCGCGAGCACTGGAATATCGAGCGGGCGTTCGCGAAGGGAAGGCAGCTTGATTTCAATGACATTCAGACGGAAAAAAAGGTCCTCCCGAAATTCGCCGTTGCGGACCGAGGCTTCCAGATCTCTGTTGGAGGTCGCGACAAGACGGACGTCGACCTTGATTGGCTGCGTTCCGCCGACCCGGTCGATCTCACGCTCTTGGATGGCGCGCAGCAATTTGGCTTGCAGGCGGATATTCATTTCGCTGATTTCGTCGAGAAGCAGCGTGCCACCGTTGGCCTCTTCGAACTTTCCGATACGGCGGGCCACCGCGCCGGTAAAGGCGCCTTTCTCATGGCCGAACAACTCGGACTCCAAAAGGTTCTCCGGGATGGCCGCGCAATTGACAGCGACGAAGTTGTTGGTCGATCGTTTACTCTTTGCGTGAATGTAGCGTGCCATCAATTCCTTACCGGTACCGGAATTGCCGGTGATAAAAGCGGACGCATCCGATGGTGCGATCTTATCGGCGAATTCCAGCACCTTTTTTATCGCGGGATCGGCATGGATGATGGAATGGCTTTCCTGACTGACCGCTTCGAGAACGGCGGCGATCAGTTCTGGGTCGGGCGGGAGCGGTACGTATTCTTTGGCGCCGCCCTTGATGGCATCGACGGCGGCATCGGCGTCATTGCCGATACCACATGCGACGATGGGCAAATTGATTCGCTCCGTCGATAGCTGCTTGACCATATCTCCAACGTTGAGATTGACGTCGACCATCGCGACTTCGGCGCCTTCTCCCGAACGCAAAGCATTCATTGCTTCCGAGATGGAGTTGACGTGAGAAACTTTTGCGCCCCGCGCCAGGGCGATCTTGCTAGCTTCCGTGATGTGGCCTTCCAGTCTGCCGACGATCAAAACTTTCATGGTCTTTCCGTTCTCTTGATTCTGCTCGGCATTAGCCGAAATATTCGATGCGATGATCCGGGGGAAGGATCGTGTTGAGCAGCATCTCGAGACGCCGCGGGTTTTCTTGGCGCCCGATCGAGGTGGCCGCCATTACGTGAATTTGGTTGATGAGCGCTTCTTCGCTGGAGTTCCGTTCAAGTTTGGAGGCCAGCGGCGTGAACACCATATTGGCTAACACTGCGCCATAGAACGTCGTTAAAAGTGCGACGGCCATGCCCGGCCCGATCGTGCTCGGGTCGCTCAGGTTGCCCAGCATTTGGACAAGACCGACCAACGTCCCGATCAGGCCCATCGCCGGTGAAATCTCCGCGGCCTTGCGCAGCACGCCGACGGTTCGGGTATGCCGGCGCGCAGCAGCTTGCATCTCGCCTTGCATGATGCTCTCGATCTCGTCGCCGGTTGCCCCCTCCACGAGCATCTTCAGGCCTTTATGCAGCATCTCCTCGTTCATCAAGCGCGGAACGTAAGGCTCCATTGCAAGCAGCCCTTTTCGACGCGACAACTGGGCGAGCTGAAGGACATGCAGCGCAGCTGAAGAGGGACTACGCGTTTGATAGAAGACCGTGGAGACGACGATGGAGACTGCTGTCCAAATGTCGCGGAATGAATAGCACGCTATCGTAATACCGAATGTGCCGCCGATGACTATGCATATCGATGGGATGTCGATAAAGGCATAGGGGCTTCCGCCGAGGGCGATCGCCGTGATGATAAGTGCAAAGGCCCCGATGATTCCGAAAAGTGTCGCAATGTCGACGATGAATCGCACCGAGGGGGCGCGGACGTATTCCGTACTCTTCTGTGTTTCGGATTCGGCCTCGGTCGACATGCGTGAGGATATCCCGTGCCTATTCGGCCTAAGTTTGATCCGATTTGATAATTTCCGTCATTGTCACGCCAAGTTTGTCTTCAACGACAACGACTTCGCCACGCGCGACTAAACGGTTGTTGACGTAGATGTCGATCGCTTCACCGACCTTACGATCGAGTTCGACGACCGCACCGCGTCCGAGCTTGAGCAGTTGACTGACTTGCATTGACGCCTTGCCTAGGACAGCAGAGACCTGAACGGGAATGTCATAGACCGCCTCGAGATCTTGCGCGCCTTGCGGCAAGCCCGCTTCGAGTTCGTCCATCGTATCTATCCCATCGCCCTCTTCGCCGGGTTGTGGCTCCGGGGTCTCTGCCTCAAGTTCGCTCAGTTCTAAATTATCGTCATCGGCCATGCGGGCCTCCTATCGGCAAATATCGTATCATGCGGGTTCGGCCGGCATCTCCGCCGCCGTTCCGTCTTGATCAGTTGGCAAGTCCTGTTCAGATAGACCTGCCGCTAATTCTTCTGCGCCGGCATCAATGGCATCTTCATCGGGATCTGGAATCGGTGGCATGACCTCGGTCGGTTTGATCGGTTCGGCTTCGACCGTCGGTTCAACTTCGGGCGCCATTTCGCTTTCTTCGACAGGTTCGGATTCCGCAACAGCGCCACCCTCGGCCGGCTCTGGCATCTGTTCCGGCATTGGCGCCACACCGGTCGCTTCTAACATTCCTCCGTCGTGTTTCGGGACCGTGTCCGTCAGTGCCGCAATTTCGCGTCGCGTGTTTTCGAGCAATCGTTCCGCATCGCCTTCACTCCATCTGATGCGGCAATCGGCCGGTCCGAATGATGCGTCGCCAACAACAACGATGGCGCCACCGAACCCAATTCGCCCCGCCAGATCGATCAGATTTCGTTCAAGCTCGCCTGCAAGCTCTTCGGAGACCGTCACTGCAATCTTTGGCTCTTCAAGAATTTGCGTCAGTATTCCTCGCACGAATCCCGTAACTTCCGCCGCGCCGCCTTCGCGCGCGAACTGCGGTAACAGCTTTGCTAAAGCAGCGATTGCAAGGTCTATTGTTTCGCGAGCGATCATCTCATTTGCAATTTTTTGCTGCTCGTCGATCCGCCCTAGTGTCGCGCCGACAATCTCGAGCGTCGCAGACATTTGTTGTTCGATTCCGTGCATGGCTTCCTGCAGGCCTGCCTGCATTCCTTCCTGATAGGCCGCTTCGCGCGCCGCCTGAAGTTCTTCCTCTGAAAATGTCGGCACCTCTTCTTCTTCTTCTTTCTTTACGGCGACCTCGTCCTCATCCAAAAGCATGTCGAAGGACTGTTCGAAGACGAACGGGCGGATGCCTTTGTCATCGGTCGAATTCATGATTTGTCCCTGACCCCCCTGTCCCGCCGCTTCAATATATCAGCTCGTTGTCGTCGTCACCGCTGAAGACGAGTTCACCGCTGGCTGATAGGTCCTTTGCAAGGGCAACAATTTCCGCCTGAGCCTCGTCAACTTCGCGCAACCGGACCGGGCCCATTGCCGCAAGGTCGTCCTGCATGATCTGCTCGGCACGTTCTGACATGTTCTCCAGAAATGTTGCCTTCAATGATTCGGAAGTGCCTTTGAGCGCCACTGCAAGCGTTTTTTTATCAATAACGCGGAGCAGTGTCTGAATGCCCGCCGTATCCAAATTCGCGAGATCGTCAAAGGTGAATAATAACTCTCGGATCTTATTGGCGGCGCCGCGATCCTGCTCTTCGAGCATCGTCATCAAACGATTCTCGGTCGATCGGTCGAGGCCGTTGATGATCTCGGCGACCGCTTCGTGCGAATCTCGGTTATCCGACGTTGCGAGCGTCGAAATGAATTCCCGCTGCAAGATCTCTTCGACGTCGTCGACGGCCTCCTTCTTGACCGCATCCATGTCTAGCATGCGGTCGACGACTTCGAAGGAGAGTGATTCCGGTAGGCTAGCCATGACTTTGGCAGCATGTTCGGGACGCAGTTTCGTCAGAACAACGGCGATTGTCTGCGGATACTCGTTCTTCAAGTAATTCGCAAGTAGCTGCTCGTTCACGCTCTCCAACTTATGCCACATGGTGTCGTCGTCGGACGAGCTAACTGTGTTCATGATCTTGTCACCGCGTTCTTCGCCAATAACCTTCTTGAGCAGTCGTTCGGTGGATTCCGGCGTTCCAATGAGGTCACCCGGGGCAGATATCCGCTCGCTAAACTCGACGAAAAGCTGTTCAACAATGACCGCGCTGACGGTGCCAAGTTCGGACATGGATTGGGAGAGGTCACTAATCTCCTTGTCTTCCATGGCTGCGAACAAGTGCGCGGCGTAAGAATCGCCAACGGACATTAATAACACGGCCGCTTTTTCACGGCCGCTGAGGTTGCGGTAGTCGTCTCTCACGCGCATCCGGTCGACGTCTCCAGCCTAGTTATTGCTCTTGGTACATCCAGTTGCGGATAATGGATACGGCTTCGTCCGGATGCTTCTCGATGATTTCACCCACCTTGCGCAAGGACGATGCCCGAACCCGGCCTTCGACCTGACCGATATCGATCAATGACTCTTCGGCTTGTGCGCCGGCGGCGTTCACCGGGACCATGCCGCCCTCTCCCCCCATCATATCGGGAGCGCCCAGTTGCGCTATATCGCCCGGCATCAGCGGCGCACCGCCCTCCGATGGAAGCATTGGTGGCATGCCTTCCATGCCGGGTAGTGGTACGGGTTCTGGTGTACTTTCGAGCACCTTGGCGACTAACGGGCGCACGACGAGCAGTATGACTAACACGCTGACGACCGCAAGGACGACAATTTCAACAAGACGCTGCAACTGGCTCGGGTCAAATCCCCCTAGGATTGTCGAGCTAAAGCCTTCGTCCTCTAGGACGATTGACGTGCCCGCGAAACGGACGCTGACGATTTCCACCTTGTCGCCCCGCGAATCATCAATACCGAGCGCCGAGCGGATGATCCGCTCGTATTGCTGTATCTGTTCGGGTGTGCGCGGCGTATAGGTTCTCTCACCTTCTTCGCCGACCGTTTCGGTCCCGTTGATAGCGACCGCGACGGATAGACCGAGAATGGTGCCTGCCTCCTTGACGCGATTGACTATACTCTTTGTGATTTCGAAGTTGTTTGCTTCTTCGGTACGCTGCGACTTGCTGGCCGTGGAACCGCCGCCGCCGGCGCCGTCGGGCAGGTTCGTGTTGACGGACACGCTCTCGGGCGCTCCTTCGGCCGATTGGCTGGATTCGACGACGGATTGTGACGAACGTAAGACTTGGCCATCCGGATCGTAACGCTCCTCGCTGATTACCTCTCGCTCGGGGTCGATCTGCGCGTAGACTTCCGCGCGGACGTTACCAACACCGACCATCGCTTCCAAGAGCTGCTCGATCTTGCGGGCCATTCTGTTTTCGATAGTAAGGCGAAGCTCGTCCGGCGTCAGTCCGGAAATCCCCGTCGCATTATCTTCTTCTCCGCCTCGTGCCAGCAGGGTTCCGCGGTCGTCGACAATTGAAATCCGGCTCACCTTCAAGTTTGGCACCGCCGCGGCGACAAGATGCTGGACCGCCGGCACCTTCTTGCGGTCTAGACGAGCGGCACCGCGCATCTTCAAGATGACGGAAGCGCTTGGCTCCTGCTGCTGGCGGCTGAAAAGTTCTCGCCGTGGAAGCACCAGATGAACGCGCGCGCTCTTCACTGTCGCAATGGTGCTTATGGAGCGGCCAAGCTCACCCTCCATAGCTCGTAAGTTGTTGACATTTTGAACAAAGTTCGACGTGCCGAGCCCTTGTTCCTTATTGAACAGCTCGTAGCCAATATTGCCGCCGGCGGGTAGCCCGCGCTCGGCCATGGCCATGCGCGCGCTACCGACTTTGTCTGCCGGGACCAAAACTTGCGTTCCGCCCGCGGAGAGCTCGCCCGTGATGTTCAGGCTTTGAAGCTCATTGACGATCTGCGTGGCCTCACTAGGATCAAGGTCGCCATAGAGGAGGGACAGGCTGGGCGTCCATAGGCGTGTTGCGGTGAAGATAAAGAAGATCAAAAGGCCAATCGAGACCGCGCTCATCATGGCGAAGCGCGTACCGCCGAGATTCTTGATCGTATCGACCAGTGGATTCATGACCGGTGTCCTTGTGCCATGAGCCTAAACCATTAACGTATTGATTTACAAGCTAAAAATAGGCCGAGAATGGCGACAAGAATAGCCCGACCAATCTGCGTTGGTGGTTTAGATGAATGCAGAATGGATTTCCATTTTGAAATTGTAACCGCTTATACAATAAAAATGAAGTCAAAACTGGGCAAAATTTGCCGGGTTTTAAAAAAAAGACAAAAAGAAGCGAAGGAAATAAAGCGTACAACGAAGTCAGATGAAATACTTATGCTACGTGAATTAGCGCTGACGTAAACAATATGACCTGTTTTTTACTTTTATTTAATGGGCATGACCATCGAGTTGCAATCGTCAATATTGTGGGAAATGGAGCAAGATGCGATATCATCTTCTGTTGTCGTTCGGCCCATCGCGATACTGAGTGAGACGGGTGATCCGCAGTCCACCAATTACGTGCCATTCGATCGGCCGCCGTCCTGATTCGAATTATTCGAGGGAAATACCAAAGCGTTGGCAGGCATCATCGAGCGAGATGATCCCTATATTTACTGCATAGGTGCCGATCGCCTTGCGTCGGATTGCCCATCCCTTGGTATCCCGGTGAGGGGAAGATCTTCGACCATATTGGGAGGATCTTCCAACTCGACGAACTAATTCCTGCCGACCGCGTCGTGACTTTCCGTAATCAGTCGAATTTCTTCTTGTTGGTGGTCGCTAGAAACAAGCTGACGGATAAATATATAATAAATGCCTAATCACGCGTTAAAACGTGGTGAAATTTCGAACTAGTCGGCAGAAAAATGCCCGGCTTGGGCGAAATCCAAGCCGGGCAGATTAAGAGGCGTTTGAACGCCGGATGGATGACTACTTATCTGATGATACGTGTCAGCTCTTCCAGCATTTCGTCCGCCGTAGTGATAATTCGCGTACTGGCAGAGAACGCCCGCTGCGTCACGATCATGCGTGTAAATTCGTCCGCGAGATCGACGGTCGACGCTTCCAATGCGGATGGTGCGATCGCACCGGCGCCGCCGCGGCCTGGTTCCAGCGCCACCGCCGGTCCCGAATCCGTTGTCTCTGTATAGACGTTACCCGTACTCTCCTGCAGCCCGTTTGGGTTGTTGAAGGTGATAACCGGAACCTGGAAAATGTCCCGTGTTTCACCATTATCGAATAGGGCCGTGGTAATACCGGCCTCGTCGATATTGACCGCGGACAGAGAACCGAACTGTTTACCGTTCTGTTCAATGAAGTTCGGGGTAAAATTGCCCTGGAACTGTGTGAAACCGTCCGCTTGGGTTGGTGTGCCAAAGTCCAGCGCGATCTGCACACGATCCGAGGTGCCGGTTATGTCGTTATCAAAATCGAAGGTCACGTCGAACTGGTTGTTTGTGGCGTCAAGTACACCAACGCCGCCGCCGGAAAAGCTATTCGTTATTGCATTCAGGGTGCCGTTCGTGTTGAAAGATACTGTGCCGATGGTCGTACTAGTAGTGCCGTCGATCAGGGCGATATCGTCACCAGCGGTCGTACCGGTCAGTGCGTTCCCGGAGTTGGAGCCACTATTGTCGCGGTCAGGATCGACAAAAGAGGCGTTGCTGATTGTCGCGGAGATCGTCCACGTGTTTGCGGTCGAGGTCTTCGTAAAGGTCAGGGCGAAAGAATGCTGACCGCCTTGTCGGTCAAAGACCTGCGCTGTCAGGCTGTTTGAGTCACCCGAAGTGGCCGAGGCCGGCAAGTTGGCGCCCATGTCGATAGCCGTCGTGGCAACTGGTGCCGAGGTCAGGTTCGCGACGTTCAGGACAGAGAACGCGCTCAACACGTTTGTCTGTTGCACAGTGCCATTGTCGTCGATTGGCCAACCCATCAAAGTGAAGCCACCAGAGTTGACGAGGTTACCTTCCTTGTCGGGGCGGAACTCGCCGGCTCGGGTGAAGAAGGTGTTACCCGAACCGTCTGTCTGGTCATTCACCGTGAAGAAACCAGAACCGGAGATCGCGATATCGGTCGAAACCGAGGATGCGGTCAACAGGCCCTGCGCGTCAATCTCGCGCTCGACGCGGGACTGCACACCACCTGGCGAGTGAAGGTCGGCCGAAGCTTGGGCAGTAACCAGTGTCGAGAACCGTGGCCGGACTGCCTTGAAGCCGACCGTGTTCACGTTCGCGATGTTATCCGCGATCATGCCCAGTGCTTGGCTCTGTGAGAACAGACCCGTCACACCGGACCGCATTGCACCGAAAATACTCATCTCAAACTACCTCTTTATCGCTCTTCTCGAAATTTTTGTTATTGTCGAAGTGCTCGTAAGTCATTGAATCGTTTCTT
>DJKK01000172.1 GCA_002434595.1 Alphaproteobacteria bacterium UBA6544
TCACCTTGCCGACGCAATTGGCGACAGGACAGGTGTCGGCCAACCACCGATGGAATTGATTTTCCTCGCCGTTATTACCGGGCTTCCCAAACTCGTGACGACGGCGACCGCGAAACATTCTGGTAACGCGGCAATGGCGCTCAACAACATGTTTGGCGGCATCGCAATACAGACGGCAATCCTTGCGGTCGCAGACGCCGCTGTGCTCCTTGTATAAGTGGGAGCCATCTGGAGCAATTTTTTTCTGGCGCGGTAATGCGTCGCCCAACGCCGCGTAGGCGTAGATCTAAACCGCGTTCCCAGCCTCGTGGCCGCTGGCGGTCGCGTAGAGCATTTCCTGCGGGGCGCGGGCGTCGCCGACCGAAATTACGGAGTAGCCCGCCTGTTGCAATGGGTAGAGCAGAGCGTCGTTGGGCTCTCTCGGGCTTGCATAGGTGAGCATCGCCAGGTCATCCACGGGTTTGACGTCGCCATTGTAGATATTGACGAGGTCGAGTTTTCCATCAGCAACTGAATCGTTCCAAATCGGTTCGGCCAAATGAACCACCTCAATGTGCTGTTCGGCCATCCGTCGCAAGATACCCTGGCGGTTTACCATAGGAACGTCGGTCGCAATCGTGTCGCGAGGCGTAACGATAACGGTCCTGGCAAATCGTGCCTTCAACGCTTCGGCTGCCGCGTATACGCCTTCGGTGTGGTCCGTGTCGTAAATCACAACGGTACCCGGATCGACGTTCCCACTTTGCAGGCCGTTGTGCCTCAAGACTTCCGTCATGGAAGTACGCAGGTCCACAACCCAACCTTCTGCATACACGTCATCCGGCAGCCAATCGGGCCGAATCATGATCGAACCCGTCGCTAGGATTACACTGTCCGAACGATGCTCGATCAAATCGCCGCAGGTGACCTCGCGTCCGAGTATGAATTTCACGCCCGCACGTTCTGCCGCGACCGTCTGGTAGTCGTAAATCGACGAGACTGTCTCTCCGCCCGGCAGCTTTTCACGCCACCACGCCTTTCCTCCAATGTCCGCAGACGCACCGAACACGGTTACATCATGCCCGCGAGCAGCGGCGACCCATGCGGCCTCCATACCGGCGATACCCGCGCCCACGACGGCAACACGTTTCGGCGTATCCGTCGGCTTCGGCCAGAAATCGGTCTCATCCGGCAAAGCCACGCGCGGATTGTTTACGCAGGCAATCGGAACTTGCTGCGTGACGATTGTTCCCCAACAGGTATTGCAGCTCAGGCAATAGCGAATATCCCAGCTCCGGCCGGATTGCGCCTTCTTCGGCCAGGCGGGATCGGCAATGAGCGGCCTCCCAAGCGAGATCAATTGCGCGTCGTCGCGCGCCAGAATGCCATCCGCCTCTGCAGGGTCGGTAATTCGACCAAGCGCCATAACCGGCACACCGTTGGCATTTCTCTGCAACTGCTTGATGACGTCCATATAGGGCATGGTCGGGCCGTGCCTGTCCGGCGTATGCATCTCAAGCGTTCGCGCATGCGATCCACCGGCGAAACAGACATAGTCTACATTCCGCGGCACCGTTAGCCTATCGGCAATAATCGCAGCTTCAGACGGTCGAATACTGCCATCCACCCCGTCATCGCAGGGGAGTTTCAAACCGACGATGAAGTCCACACCGCACGCGGCGCGTAACGCCACGACTAGTTCGGCCACAAACCGTGTGCGCCCGTTCCAGTCACCACCGTATTCGTCCTCCCGCCGGTTTGCATGCGGGGACAGGAATTGGTGGAACAGATGACCATGTCCGGCGGAAATTTCGACGCCGGAGAACCCACAATCCTTCAGATGAGACGCAGATTCCGCGATCTGTTCGATAAGTTCGCTGATTTCCACAGATGCAAGCGGGCGTGGCACCGTCCACGAGAGGTCATCGGGCAGTGCGGAAGCCCCGATCGCCTCGGGATTACGGCCGGGAAAATGTCGACCGCGCCCGGCGTCCTGAATCTGGCCTATGAGACGGCAATCCTGGCTTTCGACCGCGCCAGCGAACCTTTTGAGCCCGTCGAAATCGTCCTGCCGCCAGACCTGTATACGGGGCATACGCGCTTGATGCCGCATCATGCCAAGCGGCTCGGTCACACTAAGCGCAACTCCCCCCGCCGCCCGGTTAGCATGATAGAGAACCTCCCGGTCCGTCACGCGGCCTTCCGGCGTCGAAAGAGTGGTTATCGATGCGTGCGTGATTCGATTACGGAGGGTCTTCCCCGCCAGACAGAAGGGAGTGAACAGCGCAGCGAAGTCGCTATTGTCGGCTTTGTCCCTCATTATCCGCATGTCCTGATTTTTTATCAGCTCAAAAGAGGACATAAGGCATTGCGTTTCGCCTGCAAACTCATGCGGGTTTGTGCGCCCGGCTAATCAAGATCAAAAACTACGGTGGCCCCACCCACGCGGTCGCGCAGGCAGCTGGGTTGTCAGACGAAAAAGGTTAGGCTGTGGCCCGGCTTTTCTGTCGGGGAACGATGGAACAATTCTGCAGACAACACCCAGGCGCAAATTCCAAATCCCGCTAG
>DJKK01000281.1 GCA_002434595.1 Alphaproteobacteria bacterium UBA6544
TCGCCCGTGCCATCCGTATTGCCGAAAGCGGTACGCCCGGACCTGTAGTCGTCGCGCTACCAACTGACGTTCTGGCATCTGAATCTAAATCCAAGACAGTGACGCGCCGTAATGCAACGAAGGTTCGCCCAAACGACAGTGATGTGGCCGATGTCGCACAGCAGATCACAGAAGCGAAGCGACCTGTCATGATCGTCGGCGGCCGGATCGATTCCGCCGAAGCGAGGCGCGCCCTTCAGGGCACAAGTGAGGCCTGGGGAATCCCCGTACTGCCGACCTATGTCCACCAAGATGTATTTCCCAATAACCATCCGAACTATGCGGGTGAACTAGGAATTCGCCCTCCGGACGGTGTCGCGGAGACGGCGAAAAACGCCGACCTAATCTTGGCTGTCGGTACCAAGATGGGTGTCGGGATGGCGACGATGAACGAGCGAATCCCGGGAGACGGGCAAAAAGTCATTCATGTTTATCCGGATGAGGGAGCGATTGGGCGTCACTTTGACGTGGAACTTGGCGTTGTCTCGGACTCGACCGCTTTCCTTGAGGCCCTAAACGCACAGAACGCGCCGGAGATCAGTGAAGAACGTCAAAGCTGGATCGCATCTGCGCGCCAAGGATATCTGGATTTCGCTGATGCCCCGTCGCGTCCGGCCGAGGATGGCTTGGATTTCGGACATGTTATTGCAGCAATGAAGGACCATGTTCCGGATGATGCGGTGATTACGGTTGATGCCGGCAGTTTTTCCAGTTGGCTGCACCATAAATACCCGTTTAGGGCTTCCCAGAATCTTCTTGGCTCCGAGTGTGGCGCCATGGGAATGAGCATACCGGCCGCTGTTGCTGCTGCCATTCGTCACCCTGAACGTCGTGTTATTGCCGTTGTCGGTGATGGTGGTGCACTGATGACCGCCTACGAGCTGGCGACAGCAATGGCACGCGGTGTGAAGAACCTGTGTATCGTTATTTCCAACAACAATGCTTATGGAACCATCCGTTTTCACCAGGAGAAGTTTTATCCCGGCAGGCCACATGCCACCGATCTCGTTAATCCGGACTTCGCGGTAATGGCGCAGGCATTCGGAGCGAAAGGTATGGTTATTGAGAGGCCGGAAGACGCCGATTCCGTTATGGCAGAAGCGATGAATGCTGATGTTCCAGTCATTGTCGAAGCGCGAACCAGCCTTGAGAATGTCGATGCAAAGAACACGATCTCGGAGCTGCGCGCGGTATAGCACCGGAGTGATCAGATAAGCGGTGAGAATGGCAACGAGTCCATTCTTGCCCTAGGCGCTCAGGATAGACCTGCAGTTTCGTCACATTTCCGAGAAGTGATAAGAGCAAAAAAAAGACGAGAGTAAATCTCGCCTTTTTAATTTAAAGAATTTGCTCGCGAACTGGGATTTATGACCTTCTAAATTGAGATCTCCCTTGGAACGACGAGCACCCTCCCCAGACTCGGGACGCACGGTTTTATAGCGCCTATTATTTTTAACCTCTCAGATTCTATGTGAACGCATATGAGAGGTCACGCACTTTTCAAGCAAGATTCGTTCAAATTCTTGCGAGAACCTGACGCCCTATAGAAAGATAAATTTCAATACAAAAGCGGCCGCCAAGACAACAATTGCCGGGCTCGCCTCACTCCATCTTCCGCTCAGAAGCTTAACTGCCGCATAGGTGATGAAGCCGATCCCGATGCCCGTGGCAATGGAGAATGTCAGAGGCATCGCGATAGCTGTTACGACGGCGGGGACATAGTCCGTCACGTCATCCCAATTAACCTCTGATAACCCGCGCGTCATCATACACGCTACAAAGAGCAAGGCCGGTGCAGTCGCATAGGCCGGAACACTGCCGGCCAATGGGGCGAAAAACAGACAACAGAGGAACAGAATTGCAACGACGACCGCCGTCAATCCGGTCCTACCGCCGGCGCGGATTCCGGCAGCACTCTCAATATAGCTTGTCGTCGTTGACGTGCCGACGGCGGCACCTGCCACTGTCGCAAGACTATCAGCAAGCAATGCCGAACGAAGACGCGGCAGCTTACCGTTCTCATCGAGCAATCCGGCGCGATGCGCGACGCCGATCAGCGTGCCCGCGGTGTCGAACAAATCAACAAATAGGAATGCAAAGACAACTGAGATAAGACTAAGTTCAAGTGCCGATGCGAGGTCGAGTTCCAAGAACGTCGGGGCGATACTCGGTGGTGCGGACGCAATGCCGCCGAATGATTGCAGCCCCGCGGCCATAGCGATTACCGTTACACCGATGACTGCGATCAAGATCGCACCCGGTATATTGAGTCGATCCATGGCAACCATGGCAAAAAACCCAAGGGCCGCAAGGAGGGCTCCCGGTGCCGCCAGATCACCAAGCTGGACAAGGGTCGCTGGACTGTCGACGATGATGCCTGCGTTTTTGAGGGCGATAATGGCGAGGAACATGCCAATTCCCGCAGAGATCGCCATCTTGAGGGCGCGTGGGATGGCATTAACGATCCATTCGCGAACCGGAAGAACGCTGAGCGCGAGGAATATCAAGCCAGAAAGGAACACAACTCCGAGTGCCGTCTGCCACGAGTGGCCCATTTGTGCGACGACTGTATAAGTGAAGAACGCGTTCAATCCCATACCGGGGGCAAGGGCAATCGGATAGTTCGCCAACAATCCCATCAACAGGCTGCCGAAGGCGGCGGCGATACATGTGGCGACAAAAGCCGCATCTCGATCCATGCCAGCATCCGAAAGGATGGCCGGATTCACAAACACGATATATGCCATGGTCAGGAATGTGGTGACTCCCGCAAGAATCTCTCTTCTGGCTGTCGTCTCGTGTTCTGTCAGTCCGAAATAACGTTCTACTGCGTTCAATTTACGTACTCCCTCGTATGTTCCAATAGCCTATGGCAACATATCTTGATAATCTTAGACTATGATCGGAAAATTGACAGCGGCACTTCCCGGCGTGTTTATGTTGGCGACCGGCTATGCGCAGGCCGCTGATACCAAGGTAAAAGTATCCGCCCGGGATTGTCGCAAGCTGGTCCAACATCAGGCACATTCGAACGTGAATTACAAACCGGGCGTGGATGTTCGTGGCCGCAAGATTGTCGGCGCGGATCTTTCGGGCGGGCATAAGCTGAAACTGCCGTCGACCGTCGAATTCAACATAGGTTTCAATCCCCTAAAAGGTGCGGCGGGCACGCGCTTTGGCGAAACGGCCGCAAACGTAGGAAAGGTGAAATACGACATTTCGAAGAACACGTTCACCTTCAATGGTCAGCCGATGAATGACAAAGCGATGGCCGATATGGCGCGCAAGTGCCATATGGCGGGACGGTAATCGTAGTCGTCGCAATCGCCTATTCATGGACAAGAGAAAGCGCGTTTTCTAGATTGGCGGAACCTTGCGCCACATTCGCTCGTGGCGGTGATTCCGGAAAGGCCCGCGCCGTATGATTACCGATACCAGTAATGCCGTTTGCCTGTCGCAGTATTTTCTTCCGACACTGAAGGAAACGCCGCAGGAAGCGCAGATTGTATCGCATCGCTATATGCTCCGGGCCGGAATGATTCGCCAGTCGAGTGCGGGGATATACTCGTGGCTTCCATTGGGATTACGGGTCCTTAAGAAAATCGAACAGATTGTGCGAGAGGAACAAAACAAGAGCGGCGCGCAAGAACTATTGATGCCGACCATTCAGTCGGCTGACCTTTGGCGGCAGTCGGACCGGTATGATGATTATGGTAAGGAGATGCTTCGCATCAAGGATCGTCACGATCGTGACATGCTCTATGGACCGACCAATGAAGAAGTCATCACGGAAATCGTTGCAGCCACCGTGCGCAGCTATCGGGACCTACCGCTGAACCTCTACCATATTCAATGGAAATTTCGGGACGAAGTCCGGCCCCGGTTCGGGGTGATGCGCGGACGCGAATTTTACATGAAGGATGCGTATTCCTTCGATCTGGACGCTGAAGCGGGTCGTGTCGCCTATAACAAAATGTTCGTAGCTTATCTGCGAACCTTCGCCCGTATGGGCCTAAAGGCCATACCCATGCGCGCTGAAACCGGCCCCATAGGTGGCGACATGAGCCATGAGTTCATTGTTCTTGCAGATACGGGCGAGAGCGAGGTTTTCTGTCATCAAGAATTGTTGGAATATGACATTCTAGGTGAGCAGGTCGACTTCGGTTCACCTGAACAAATTCAAGGATTTGTTGACCAGTGGACGAGCCTTTATGCGGCAACGGATGACATGCACGACGCCGATCGATTCGAACGTGAGGTGCCGGAGGATAAACGGATTACGGCGCGCGGCATTGAAGTAGGTCACATTTTTTTCTTCGGTGACAAATATTCAAAGCCGTTTAACGCGATGGTCGTCACAAGCGACGGCGCTGAAGTGCCCGTCCAGATGGGGTCATATGGTGTTGGTGTCTCTCGCCTGGTGGGGGGCGTGATCGAGGCCTGTCATGACGATGAGGGTATCATCTGGCCCGAAGCGCTCGCGCCGTTCAAGATTGGATTGATCAATCTGCGGGTTGGTGACGACGCTTGCGACAAGGCCTGCGATGATATCTTCACCAAGCTCAATGAAAGCGGTGCCGAGGTCATGTATGACGATCGCGACGAGAGAGCGGGCGTCAAGTTCTCCGAGATGGATTTGATCGGCCTTCCTTGGCAACTCATCGTCGGTCCGCGTGGCCTCAAATCCGGTGTGGTCGAGTTGAAGAACCGGAAAACAGGCGAGCGTGAAAATGTAAGCCTCGAATCGGCGCTTAGCCGAATATCCGGCTAGGACATGTTTTCCCCTTTCGAAAGGACAATGGCGTTCCGCTACCTGCGCGCTAAACGCCAAGAAGGCTTCATCTCCATCGTAGCCTGGTTTTCCCTGCTCGGCATCATGCTCGGCGTCGCAACGCTGATCATCGTTATGTCGGTAATGAACGGATTCCGGGTAGAGTTGCTGGACCGGATTCTTGGTCTGAATGGACATCTTGAGATTTCTGCAGCGCGGAGTTCTTTGAAGAACTACTCTGAAATTTCGTCGAAAATCAAAGCAATACAAGGAGTGATTAGTGCGACGCCTGTTGTAGAGGGACAAGTGCTACTCTCCGCCAATAGGGTGTCACGGGGCGCAGTAGCGCGTGGTATGTCAGCTGAAGGTATACGAGCGAAACCTTTGCTCAAGGACGGCATTCTCACTGGTTCTTTGGAAGGGTTCGACGACGGCACACGGGTACTGATCGGCCGTCGAATGTCGGAACGGTTCGGATTGCGCGTTGGCGACAAGGTAACTTTTATTGCGCCGCACGGTACGACAACGGCATTCGGCACGATGCCGCGGATGAAGGCTTACAGCGTTGCCGCCATATTCGAGGTTGGCATGTCGGAGTATGATTCGAGCTTCGTCTTCATGCCGATCGCCGCCGCGCAGGCCTTCTTCCGGCAAAAGGGCGGCGTGTCGCATATCGAGGTCACCACCGAACACGCCGATAAAATCGATCAGGTACGCAGTGAAATTTTTACTGCCGTCGGGCCCACTTTATGGGTTCGTGATTGGCGTCAGGTGAACTCCACATTCTTCACGGCGCTAAAGGTCGAACGGAATGTGATGTTTCTGATTCTGACGCTGATTATCCTCGTCGCGGCATTCAATATTATCTCGAGCCAGGTGATGCTCGTGAACGATAAAGGTAAAGGAATTGCCATACTTCGGACCATCGGTGCCTCACGCGGTATGATTCTTCGTATTTTCTTCGTCACGGGCGCCAGCGTCGGCGTCATCGGGACTGTTGCCGGCAGCGTTCTCGGAATAGCGTTTTCTCTCAATATCGAAACCATCAGGCAGTGGATACAATCACTGTCGGGTGTCGATCTGTTCCAAGCAGAAATCTACTTCCTGTCTCAACTGCCTGCGAAAATAGATGCGAATGAGGTCACGATTGTGATCGTGATGGCGCTCCTGCTATCGTTTCTTGCCTCGATTTACCCGGCATGGCGCGCTGCCCGCCTCGATCCGGTCGAAGTGCTTCGCTATGAGTGAAATGGTCCTCGAATTGAAGGGGATACAACACGTCTACAGTCAGGCAGATTCCCGTCTCGAGGTCCTGAAGGGTGTCGACTTATCGATTTCGCGTGGTGAATTGGTGGCACTCGTCGGCCCTTCAGGGGCTGGCAAGTCGACGCTGCTGCATATC
>DJKK01000264.1:0-6757 GCA_002434595.1 Alphaproteobacteria bacterium UBA6544
CACTGTCTTGGATTTAGATTCAGATGCCAGAACGTCAGTTGGTAGCGCGACGACTACAGGTCCGGGCGTACCGCTTTCGGCAATACGGATGGCACGGGCGACGACTTCGCCGATACGATCGGGTGAATCCACCTCTTCGACCGATTTAGCCATGTCGGAAAACGTCTTCGCATAGTTGATTTCCTGGGTCGCGCGCTTACCGATCTTGGACGTACTGACTTGTCCCAACATCATAACCAGTGGGAAAGCGCCCTGCTCCGCTGAATGTGCGGCAATCGACGCGTTGGTCGCACCCGGGCCCCGGCTGGCAAATACGACACCGGCACGTCCGGTGAGTTTTGCATCGGCAAGTGCCATCCAGGCCGCTCCGCCCTCATGCCGACACGTTACAAGGTCCAGGACCGTGTCGTCGTGCAACGCATCCATAACAGCGAGATAACTCTCACCGGGGACGCAGAAGGCACGGTCAATGTCGTGTGCCAACAACGTGTCTACCAAAACCTTTGCGGCCGTTCGCATATGTATATCCTCAATGAAAAGTGCGTGCCTCGGCTGAGGTTCACGCTAGACAACTCTAAAATTGACCCAACCGGCATCGACAATAAACCAAATGATCGTAAAGACGACGGCTGAAATTGCGGTGGTGACCAGCGCCTTGAGGCTCAATCGCGGGTTTTCCGGAGCACTGTTCGCATGTCCAATCTCCGGATTCTCAACAGGCCTGTTCCCCCAGGGCAGCACGCAGAAAAATACCATCCACCATACGATGAGGTAGATGAAGACACCTGCAATCCAACCCATACCTACGCTCCATTTTACGCTTGTTCTAATTCTATTAGCGTGCCCGTAAAATCCTTCGGATGCAGGAAGAGTACGGGCTTATCATGTGCACCTATACTCGGCTCGCCGTCGCCAAGAACCCTCATGCCATCACCTTCCAGCTTATCGCGCGCGGCATAGATATCGTCGACCTCATAGCAAATATGGTGCATGCCGCCTCCGGGATTTTTCTCCAGAAATTTTTGGATCGGTGAATCCTCTCCCAGCGGGTGCAGCAACTCAAGTTTAGTGTTCGGGAGTTCGACAAAAATTGTCGTAACCCCGTGGTCCGGCAGGTCGAACGGATCCGAAATTTTCGCACCAAGCGTGTCGCGATAGTTAGCGGCGGCAGCTTTGAGATCTGGTACCGCAATAGCCACATGATTCAATCGACCGATCATTTCGCTTCCTCACTCATACTCTTATGAGATGAATTTCCGTATGCGGATTCTTTCCACATAGCGCCCGCAAACAGCGGCGTACCGTGCGCCGTGCCATTTCAGCCATCGTATCGTCATCATCACGTTGGCGTGGCCGCAAATCCTCAATCGTCGCAATGACGGCATCGACGACCTCGCGTTCAACCTCGTCGGCATCGGCTTCGTCGTATACGCCGTTTACGGTGACAATCGGATCGGCGATCAAATCTCCATCGCGATCAACGACGACCGTCGCGACAGCCGTCCCATGATAAATCATGCGACGCCGCGCTTTTATCGCCTGGCTGTCTAGTGGCACAAGCCGGTTGCCGTCCATGGCAAGGCGATCGGAAAATACTTCATCGATAATCTCCGCCCTTCCCGGCGCCAAACGCACAACGGCTCCGTTTTTAGTGACGATTGGTTGCGGAACTTTGCATTCCCGCGCCAATTTTGCATGCGCAATCATATGACGGACTTCGCCATGTACCGGCACCGCGATCTGCGGGCGGATCCATCGATACATCTGAAGAAGCTCGTCGCGTGCGGGATGTCCGGATACATGAATGTGTTCATCTGACGCTGTTACAACCTCGACGCCTTTTTCAATCAGACGGTTGTGGAGGCGGCCGATAGATTTCTCGTTTCCAGGTATGATCCGGCTTGAAAACACCACTGCGTCACCCGCATCCAAATCGACGTCCGGATGATTTCCATTTGCGATCCGGGTAAGTGCGGCCCTGGGCTCGCCTTGGCTGCCTGTGCAAATCATCAAGACACGATCCGACGGTAGATAGCCGACATCCTTTTCCGTAATGAAAGGTCGGGTTCCCGCGAGATATCCATTTTCCTTCGCGGATTCGTAAATTCGCCAGAGCGATCGCCCTACAAGCGCCACATCACGTCCTACTGCCTCACCGACACGCGCGATCGTTTCCAAACGGGCAACATTTGACGCAAAACAGGCAACCGCGACGCGCCCATCAAATCGCCGCACCAGCGTTTCCATATTTTCGCGCACACCTCCCTCGGAACCCGAGACTCCATCGACGAAGACGTTAGTTGAATCACACACCATTGCGAGGACACCTTCCTCGCCTATCTCTAACAAGCGTTTTTCGTCTGTCGAAAGTCCAACCACCGGATCCGGGTCAAGCTTCCAATCGCCCGTATGCATTACGGCCCCTGCGGCAGTGCGAAGGACGACTGCATTCGGTTCAGGTATCGAATGGGTAATCGTGATGAGTTCCACCTCGAAGGCGCCGACGAAGAAACGGCCGGAAAGTGGCACTTCGTGAATCTCAACCCTGTCGCCAAAACTGGTCTCGGCGAGCTTCCGCCGCAGGACGCTTGCTGTGAACGGTGTTGCATAGATCGGGCATTCGATGCGGGGCCACAGATAGGGCACAGCACCCAAATGGTCTTCATGCGCGTGCGTCAGAACCAGGCCGGCGAGTTCGTTCTTCCGCTCGGAGATAAACGTCGGATCAGGGGTTATTACATCGATACCCGGCGTCGTGTCGTCGCCGAAAGTGATCCCGAAATCCACCATCAACCATTGACCGTTATGGCCGTAAAGATTGAGGTTCATTCCAATTTCTCCGGCGCCGCCGAGGGGTAAAAACAACAACTCATTGGCGCCGGCAGCACCTGTATCAAGGTATGATCCGATCATCGGCGGTTGCGTTTATACACTTCCACGAGCCCTCGCAAGGTCATATCCGGGTAAACGTGATCAATGACATCTGTTGCTTCCGCAAAGAGCGGCGCAAGACCACCCGTGGTAATGACCGACATTTCAGGTGAGTTGTATTCGCCGCGAATACGACTCACGAGGCCTTCAATCATTCCGATGTAACCCCAAAAGATTCCCGACTGCATAGCTGGTACTGTAGCCTTGCCGATGATGTTAGTGGTCGCCTTGATGTCGACACGGGGTAATTGGGCCGCCGCCATGTAGAGCGCATCGAGAGACAGATTAATTCCAGGACAAATCACGCCGCCGCAGTAATTGCCGTCGCTGTCGACTATGTCAAAAGTGGTCGCGGTTCCGAAATCGATGACGATCAGGTCACCGTCATAACACCCATGCACGGCAACCGTGTTTACCAACCGGTCCGCGCCAACCTGATCCGGACGATCGACGAGTGCCTGGATTCCGAGATCGCAATCCTCTTCACCGATAAACATCGGATCACACTTGAAATATCGTTGGCATAGTGCAGTGAGATTAAAATTGCCTTCTGGCACAACACTGCTGACGATGGCCGCAGATATTTCGTCGCGACTTAAATTTTCAAGCGCCATAAGATCAATCAGCCAAACGGCGTATTCATCTGCTGTTCGCCGCGGATTGCTGCCGCACCGCCAGACGCCACGGCAATCATCGCCCTCAAAGACGGCAAAGACGGTATTGGTGTTTCCAGAGTCGACTACCAGTAGCATTGTCTTGTCCTAGTTTTCCGCAAAGATTTCACCGGCAGTCACCAATTCCCGCCTTCCATCGGAACGCGTTAAAATCAAAGCTCCGGACGCATCAAGCCCCTCGAAGACGCCCCTAATCTCTGTCTGAGGCAAACGCACAACGATTTCGCATCCAATATTGGCTGCTCGCTTGACCCAGGCCTTTCGAATTGGATCGATACCGCGATTAATCCAGACATCGTAGCGGGCCTCGAAATGTTCCAATAAGAACGTTAAGAATTCTTCGATGCTCGTTTTCTCGTCTGTGACGGAATCCAGCGATATGGTGTCGTACTCATCGAGGTTGGGATGGACCGCAATATTGACGCCGCAACCGATCACTACCCATTCGACATTGCCTTGGCCGCCGCCTGATGACTCAAGCAACAACCCGGCAATCTTACGCCCATCCACTTGAACATCGTTGGGCCATTTGTTGTAAATGCGTGACGATGGCACGTATTCAGCCAAGGCATCGCCAAGTGCAAGCGCAGCGACAAGCGAAAGCTGACTTGCCTCTGATGCCGGTCGAGGTGGACGTACCAGCAGCGACACGTAGAGATTACCCGGCGGCGATTTCCAATCCCGTCCGCGGCGGCCGCGCCCCTCGGTCTGTTCCGTCGCCAAAACCGCGGTGAACGCGGGTGCACCCTCGGTCGCGAGCGCCTTTGCGTCATCATTGGTTGAAGCTACAATTCCGCGCTGATGGATATGAAATGGCAAGATTCGGCGCCCCGCCTGAGCGCGCGTGTTATTCGGCGATCAGCGCAGCGGCAGCGATTGCCGCGCCGTCGAGTAAGGGAGACATAACAAAGAAGAACAGCAGCGTGACAATGCCAGTGATCGTCACCACGCCTCCTAATCCCTTGCCGAGTGGACGATCGAAGGGTTCGGCAGCTTCGTCGAAGTACATGATCTTCACGATGCGAAGGTAATAGAACGCACCAATGACACTGGCGACAACGCCGATGATTGCGAGCGTATACAACTGGGCTTCGATCGCTGCGAGGAAGATGTAAAGTTTTCCGAAGAAACCGGCCAATGGCGGAACGCCTGCCATGGAGAACATGAAAACCAACAGGGCGGCGGCGAGCATCGGGTTTGTCTTGCTGAGGCCAGCCAGGTCAGAAATATCTTCCACCATCTCGCCCTTACGGCACATGCAGAGAATGCATGCGAAGGTGCCGGCATTCATAGCGAGGTAGATCGTCATATAAAGAATAATGGCCTGAACGCCGTTTTGGCCACCTGTTGCCAGTCCGATCAACGCATATCCCATATGGCCGATTGAACTGTATGCCATCAGACGCTTGATATTCGTCTGTGCAATGGCTGCGAGAGAGCCGAGGAGCATCGACAAGATCGAAATGAAGATGATGATCTGGCGCCATTCGGATAGCAGGTCGCCGAAAGGATCAATCATGACGCGGACGAAGAGGGAAATCGCGGCAATTTTCGGAGCGATAGCAAAAAATGCGGTAACCGGCGTTGGTGCCCCTTCGTAGACATCCGGTGTCCACATATGAAAGGGAACGGCAGAAACCTTAAATGCCAGACCGGCAATCATAAAGACGATGCCAATGATCAAGCCGACGGATGCTGCTTCCGGCCCGCCGAGCACATTGGCGAGGCCGTCGAACGAAGTCGTCCCGGCAAACCCGTAAACCATTGAACAGCCGTAGAGCAGCACGCCCGATGACAGCGCTCCGAGAACGAAATATTTGAGGCCTGCTTCCGACGACCGCGTGGTATTTCGCTTAAAGGCTGCGAGGACATAGAGCGATAGGCTTTGCAACTCCAAGCCCAAATACAACGCTATCAGGTCATTCGCGGAGATCATCATCATCATGCCAACGGTCGCGAACAGGATGAGAATCGAATACTCAAACCGCGCCATGGCCGCCCGACGGAGGTAACTCTGTCCCATGATTAACGTCAGGAAGGAGCCGAGTAGCACCAGGAGTTTCATGAAGATGGCGAAATCATCGCTAACAAACTGGCCGTTAAACGCACTCCATGTTTGCCCACGCAGCGTCAACAGATCAGCGGCAACGACCACAAGTGCAACGAGAGAGAGCAGATAGACAATCGACAGTGACTTCTCAGCCCGCGTGAAAACGCCGACCATCATCAAGGCCATTGCGGCACAGGCGAGAATAATTTCCGGCAGCGCCGGGTAGAAGTTGGGTAGGTCGCTCATTTTATGCTCACTACTTCGACGCCGTCGTTATTGCGCTGTCCGCGGCCAACGCAAGGGACGCGTTGTAATCCTTGACGAGGTTGACCACCGAAGCATCCATTACATCGATGAAAGATGCAGGATAGATTCCCATCCACATCACTATTACGACCAATGGTGCGAAGATCGCAATTTCACGCCGGTCCAGATCGAGAATATCTTTGAGGTGATCCTTCGTCAGTTCTCCGAATATGACCCGACGATAGAGATAAAGCATGTAAGCGGCACCCAGAACCATGCCTATCGCAATCAGCGCGGCGACCCAAGTATTTGCTTTAAATACGCCGACGAGAATCAGAATTTCTCCAACGAATCCACTTGTTCCCGGCAGGCCAACGGATCCCAGCGTGAATAACAGAAATACGAATGCGTACACCGGCATCCGATGAACCAACCCGCCATACGTGTCGATTTCGCGCGAATGTATTCGGTCATAGACAACACCGACGCAGAGGAATAGGGCCGCTGAGACAATGCCATGGCTGAGCATCTGAATGATGGATCCGGCTACCGATTGCTCGTTTGCAGCGAAGATGCCGACGGTCACAAAGGCCATATGCGCGATTGATGAATAGGCGATCAGCTTCTTCATGTCATCCTGCGCGAGGGCGACGAGCGACGTGTAAATTACCGCGATGATACTGAGGCCGTAGACCAGTGGGGTAAAGAATTCAGACGCTTCCGGCAGCATCGGCAATGAAAAGCGCAGAAAGCCGTAGCCGCCCATTTTCAGTAGCACGCCTGCAAGAATGACAGAGCCTGCCGTCGGCGCTTCCACGTGGGCGTCAGGAAGCCAAGTATGGACCGGCCACATCGG
>DJKK01000264.1:7137-11308 GCA_002434595.1 Alphaproteobacteria bacterium UBA6544
CTCCTGCGGGAAGTCGAATGCCATCAAGGTCGGGATGTCCGTTGTGCCTACCTGGAAGTAAGCGACCAAGATCGCCAGGAGCATCAACACAGATCCCAACAAAGTGTACAGGAAGAATTTAAATGCCGCGTAAATCCGGCGCGGGCCGCCCCAGACGCCGATGATTAGGAACATCGGGATCAGAACCGCCTCAAAGAAGATATAGAACGCGACAAAATCGAGCGCGCAGAACATGCCGACCATCATCGTCTCGAGAACGAGGAAGGCGATCATGTATTCCTTCACCTTCTCCTGTATCGCGTTCCAGCTCGCAAGAATGCAGATCGGTGTGAGCAATGTCGACAGCAGAACGAAGAAAACCGAAATGCCGTCAACGCCCATGTGGTAGTTGATTTTATATTCCGGCATCCATTCCGCTTTCTCGACAAACTGGAAAGCGTGGGTCGAATTATCGAAGCCGGTCCAAATCAAGATGGAGATGGCGAAGGTGCTCAGCGACGTCCAGAGCGCGCTCCAACGGGCATTATTTGCAACTTCCTGAGGCGTGCCGCGCACGAGCAACAGGATCAGCAACGCGCCGACCATCGGCAGGAAGGTTACAATACCGAGAATGGGCATATCGCTGGCCATCGTTACGAAGCTTCTCCCCCGACAGCCATGTACCAGGTTACCAGCGCCACCACGCCAATCATCATGGCGAAAGCATAATGATATACGTATCCGCTCTGGAGCCAACTCATGAACGCGGCGAGCCGCCTCGTGACTGCTGCGATACCATCCGGGCCAAAGCCATCGATGATCGCAACGTCTCCCTTCCTCCAGAACAAGTTCCCAAACCAGAAAGCGGGCCTGACGAAGATGCGGTCATAGAGTTCATCGAAATACCATTTGTTCAGGCTGAAGGCATGGAGCTCTTTATGTTGTTCGCGCCATCTGTCCGCCATTCCCGGACGTTGGATATACATGCGATACGCCAGCCAGATCCCGCCAACCCCCATGAACAATGGCAAGAGTTTGATGATCAACGGAACATTATGGGCTTCCGCAAGTGCCGTATGTGTAGGCAGCACTTTCAGCGAATCGCCCCAGAAGGCCGCGTATCCATCACCTGTGAAGGCCTGGTAGCCGAGAATACCGGCGACAATTGCGCCGACCGCCAGAACGGCGAGAGGCATGGTCAAAATCTTGGGTGGTTCATGGACGTGTGCGAAGACCCGTTCATCTGCGCGGGTTTCTCCATGGAACGTCATGAACAGTAGGCGCCACGAGTAGAACGCGGTCATGAATGCCGCCGCAATCCCGAGCCAGAAGGCGTAATAACCAACGCCACTACCCGCCGCCCAAGAAGATTCAAGAATAATGTCTTTCGAATAAAATCCAGCAAATCCAAAGACACCTGGTATGCCAACACCGGCGAGAGCGAGGCTACCTATCCACATATAAGCGTAAGTTACCGGTACATGGCGCCATATGCCGCCCATCTTGCGCATATCCTGTTCGTCAGACATCGCGTGGATGACGCAGCCGGAGCCAAGGAAGAGTAGTGCGTTGAAGAAAGCGTGCGTAAACAGATGGAACATGGCGGCGCCGTAGGCGGAAACACCGGCAGCAAAGAACATATAACCAAGTTGCGAGCATGCCGAATAAGCAATGACACGCTTGATATCGTTCTGCGTCAGGCCGACGGTCGCCGCGAAGAATGCTGTCGACGCACCGACAACGGTCACGACCATTAGTGCGGTTTCGGAGTACTCGAACATCGGGGAAAGACGGCACACCATGAAGACACCCGCCGTGACCATCGTCGCGGCATGGATCAGAGCGGAGACCGGTGTTGGGCCTTCCATGGCGTCAGGCAACCAGGTGTGCAGACCCAATTGCGCCGATTTTCCCATCGCTCCCAGGAACAGCAGCAGGCAGATAATCGTCATCGCGTGGAATTCCCATTCCAGGAAAACCAGCCGGGCATCCATCTTGCCCGGTACGGCGGCAAAAATTGTGTCGATGTTCACCGTATCGAAGAGAACAAAGGTCGCAAAAATACCGAGTGCAAATCCGAAGTCACCAACGCGATTGACGAGAAATGCCTTAATCGCCGCTGCGTTCGCTGAAGGACGATTGTACCAGAAACCGATCAACAGGTATGACGCCAACCCAACGCCTTCCCATCCGAAGAATAGCTGGACCAAATTGTCTGCGGTCACCAGCGTCAGCATGAAGAAGGTAAACAGGCTGAGGTAGGCGAAGAACCGAGGGATGCCCGGATCGTGGTGCATATAACCGATGGAATACCAATGGACAACGGATGAGACGGTCGTGACCACGACCAGCATCACTGCCGTCAATTGGTCCATCTTGAGCGCCCAGGAAAATTCGAAATCGCCCACATCGATCCATGTGAAGAGTTCAATAGTCCGCGGGCCTGCAACGTAAATTATATCGTAGAACAAATACCATGACAGCACACCAGAGACCGTCAACAGGGACGTCGTTAGGATTGATGAGCCCTTGTCACCGATATAGCGCCCGAAGAATCCTGCGATGATAGCGCCGATCAGCGGGAAAAATACGACTGCTTCTTCCATGCCAGATTAGCCCTTCATCAGATTAACGTCTTCAACCGAGATCGATCCACGGTTACGATAAAATGTCACCAAGATTGCTAGTCCGATTGCCGCTTCCGCAGCGGTCACAGCAAGGACGAACATCGCAAATACCTGTCCGACCAAATCCTGTAATTGAGACGAAAAGGCTACCATATTGATGTTCACTGCGAGCAACATGAGCTCGATTGACATCAAAGTGATGACGATGTTCTTGCGATTCAGGAACACCCCGAATAGGCCCAACGTGAACAGAATTGCAGCAACGGTCAGATAGTGCGCCAGGCCGATTTCGAGCATCAGATACCACTCCCGGGTTCGACCTTAACTACTTCGATCGCATCTTCACTGCGTCTTGAGAGCTGATCGGCGATCCGTTGTTTGCGCACTCCCGGCCGCTGACGGAGCGTCAGGACGATCGCGCCAACCATTGCGACTAGAAGGACGAGGCCTGCCGCCTGGAAGAAATAGAGGTATTGAGTGTAGAGAAGGCGTACGAGCGCCAAGGTGTTGCTTGTCTCGACCGGGGGCGGTATCGGCGCGCCGGCAACCGATGCGGTCTCAGGGACGGCAATCCAGATTCCGAGGATTACGAGCAATTCGGCTAGCAGAATAATTCCAATCAAAGCCCCGATCGGCATATATTGGATGAATCCCCGACGTAACTCCGTGAAATTGATGTCCAGCATCATCACGACGAACAGAAACAAGACCGCTACAGCCCCGATGTAAACCACCACCAGGATCATCGCTAGAAACTCGGCGCCCATCAGCACGAAGAGCCCCGCTGAGTTGAAGAAAGCGAGGATGAGGAAAAGCACGGAATGCACCGGATTGCGGGCGTAAATAACCATCACGCCCGACGCCACGACGACGAACGCGAAGAGATAGAATACCAATCCCTGTACGATCATTTGGTTTCTCTCGCCCGGTCCACCCTGTTTCCGATCCCGCGGCCTTTGGCGTAACAGGCCGACACGAAATGAGGAATAGCCTCAATTTGGCGCACCATAAGGACCCTACAGAACCATACAGGTACACACAGGACAATACAGGGCAATAACGGGTCACTTTGAGGAGACCCGATCGAGCCATTCTCGAGCGCTTTCACTGGGCAGCCGATTCTCAAGATATTCTTTTCGAAACGATTTAATTGCTCTTGTTTGAAGGGTAATAACCGACAAAATCTGAAGCTGTGACCGTCAGGTTATGAGTGGGCCTAATACAAAACCGGTGCGCGGTGAAAGGGTTCTTGTCCAAGGGGTTTTGACGCTTAGAACTCTAACAGATTGTCTCGCAAGCGTCGGTGCACGTAGGCCTTGCGCGTCAGGCCGCGGCGCTGCAGTTCGGGGACCAAACCGTCGCACACCTCGATGACGTAGCGTCGGTCAAAGTAACTGTTGAAGAACAGAAAGCCATCGCCGCCTACTTCCTCCATCACCTCCTGCATCATTCCGGCTACATGGTCGGCCGTTCCTGTGAAGTCGATGCCCCCCTTCCTGCCATAGGTCTTTACGATTGAGCGCGGGGTCTTGCCGATCCATTTGGCGAGGGATGATTGATGGCCG
>DJKK01000235.1 GCA_002434595.1 Alphaproteobacteria bacterium UBA6544
GCGAACCACATCGGACGCTCCCATCCCATAGTCACGCCAAAACAGGCACCGCGCGCCTCAAGGCGGTCGTGGAACGGACTACGCCGTGCGCCACGTCCAGTCTCTGGTTGGCGGAACGGCCAATGCATCGCGTAGAGAAGTCCGAGCGATTCTTTGGTGCGATCGAAGAGATATGCGCGATTACGCTCAAAACGATGAAAGCGCCGGATGTCGAGTTCGGCGAGATCCATGGTGGGTGCGTCTTCTACGATCCACTCGGCAAGCGCTTTACCCGCCCCGCCAGCTGATTGGATACCGATCGAATTGAACCCAGCGGCGACGTAGAGTCGGCGCAGATCGGGTGCTTCACCGAGGATATACCGATTGTCCGGCGTGAAACTCTCTGGCCCAACAAACAATTGCCGGATTTCGGCTTCTGCTAGAGCCGGGATGCGCTCAAGGCCCGTATTCATGAATACTTCGAACTGGTCCCAATCTTCAGGGAGCGCTTGGAATTCAAAACCGTCCGGGATGCCTTCCATACCCCACGGCTTTGCATGCGGTTCGAACCCACCCAGCACTAGTCCGCCGACCTCTTCCTTGATGTAGATATAACCATCCATGTCCCGCAGCACCGGCTGGTTGCGCAGAACGCCTTCTATCGGCCGTGTGACGATGTAGAAATGCTCCGCCGCGTGCAGCGGCACGTCGACCCCGAGCGGCGCACAGAGCTCGCGTGTCCACATCCCGGCACATACGACGACAACATCAGCTTCGATGCGGCCTTTGTCCGTCTTCGCGCCGATCGCTCGACCTTCATGGGCCAGAATTTCGGAAACCTTTACGCCCTCGAAGATTTTGGTGCCGCCGTTGCGCGCGCCGCGGGCCAGCGCCTGTGTCGTATCCGTCGGGTTCGTCATACCGTCCGAGGGTATGAGGTATGCGGCCACCAGGTCATCCGTGTTCAGCAGGGGTGCTTTTTCCTTGGCGTCTTTGAATGACAGCCGTTCTACATCGACCCCGAATGCAGCGGCCATTCCGGCTTGTCTCTTCAGCTCTTCTTCCCGCTCTGGCGTACGGGCGACGGAAATACTGCCGGTGCTCCGATAACCGGTCGCGAGCCCGGTCTCCTCCTCCAAACTCAGGTAGAGGTCACGGGTGTATTTCGCGAGTTCGGTCTGGTTCTGGGTTGCCCGCAGTTGACCGACGAGTCCTGCCGCGTGCCATGTGGTGCCACAGCTTAATTGTCCTTGCTCCAACAGCACCACATCGGAACAACATAGTTTGGTTAGATGATAGGCCACGCTGCATCCAACAATTCCGCCGCCGATTATCAGGGCTTGGGTATGAGATGGCAGATCCGACATTCTATTCCTCCATAAGGACGGGGAGTGTAGCCCCACCGCGCGCCGATCTGCAAAGCTGGCCCACCGACTTTCCTCGTGATAGCACAATGATTATGCGACATGCATACGGATACATGGCATTCGCCGCGCTTTGGTTGACAGCCACTACTGGTTCAGCCGCAACGCAGTTGACGGTCTACACCGCTATTTCGATCGAAGAAACAGACCGTGTCACACGGGCTTTTGCCGTGTCGCAGCCGGACATCGAATTGCGTTGGGTTCGTGATTCGACCGACCATATCGTGGCACGTCTCCGCCATGAAATTCAGCAGCCAAAGGCTGACATCATATGGGGAGTTGCCGCGTCCACACTGGCCGGATTAGCGTCTGACGGATATTTCCAACCCTACGCACCGCACGGATTCGACCGCCTCGACCGTCGTTTCAGTGACCCTAACGACCCACCAATGTGGGTGGGCCAGCGCGTCTGGACGGGGGCCCTTTGCGTTCACACGACAGCCTTGGCGCAGGCGAACCTCAAACCACCGGCACGATGGGGAGACCTGCTTGACCCCGCTTATAAAGGCCTGGTGCTGGCCCTCGATCCCGGCGGATCTCGAACTGGTATGTTGACGCTTAGAGGCTGGTTTTCGCTTTGGGGCGAGGCGGGTGCTTGGCGCTATATGGAAGGCCTGCACCGAAATATCATTGCATATCTTCGGAATGGCGCCGCACCGTGCAACCTCGTGGCGCGCGGGCAGTACCCAATCGGATTTTCGTCTACCTATCAAGCGATAAAGCTCAAGCGCAAAGGCCTCCCGATTGATGTTGTGATACCAGGTGATGGAATTGGCTGGGACGTAGAAGCGATGGCCGTCGTGCGCGGGACCCCATATGCGGAAGCCGCTGAGGCCTTTGCGGACTGGTCGATCGGCAGCGCCGCGATGAACATAATCTCTCGCGGCTTCGGCATGACGACCTTGGCGGGACCGTCCGGAGTGCACAAGAACTATCCACCCGAGGCAACTCAGCGCCTGACACCGGTGGATTTCGATACAACGAGCCATATGCGGGAAAAGATATTGGCCGAATGGCGCATCCGATTCAGTTCCAAAGCCGCGCGTTGACGTTAACAAATCCGTTCTGGCAGCAACGACGCCTCAGTTGTAAGAGAGGGCACGGTGGCGAAACTTCGGTGGTGAGGACGGACGAAATGGACAGGACAAGCGGCGATCCCTTACTCTTGACACCCGGTCCACTTACGACGGGCGACAAAACCAAGCGCGCCATGCTGCACGACTGGGGGTCACGTGATCAGGCGTTTATTGACGCGACACGGGATATCCGGGAACGCATCATCGAGGTGGCAGGCGGTGGACGCGAATTCAGTACCGTTCCCATACAGGGCAGCGGCACCTTTGCGGTTGAAGCGATGGTTGGCACCTTTTTGCCGAGAGACGGCAAGTTACTGATCTTGGTCAACGGCGCCTACGGGCACCGGATTGCTAAGATTTGTGCGTATATGAACCGGGCATATGTGGTTTCCGAGACACCCGAAGACATACCGCCGGATCCGAATGCAATCGACGCTATTCTCGACGCCGCTCCGGACATCGGACACGTTGTGATCGTCCATTGCGAGACCACTTCAGGTATTCTCAACCCGGTAAGGGAAATTGCCGCAGTCGTGGCCAACCGGGGTCGGAGACTGTTGATCGACGCGATGAGCACTTTTGGCGCCATCCCATTCGATCTCACCGATGTGAACTGCGATGCATTGGCGGCCTCATCGAACAAATGTTTCGAAGGCGTTCCGGGTATAGGGTTCGTGATATGCCGCAAGACCGCACTGCTGGAGGCAGAAGGAAACGCACATTCGCTGAGTTTGGACCTGTTCGATCAATGGAAAGCCATGGCAGGCAACGGTCAATGGCGCTTCACACCGCCGACGCATGTCATCTTTGCACTGCGACAGGCGTTGGAGACGCATCGGGCTGAGGGCGGCGTCGATGGAAGGTATCATCGTTACTCGGAGAACTGTCGAGTTCTGTTAGAGGGTATGCGCGAACTCGGGTTCGAGCCGCTCCTGTCACACAACCTGCAAGCACCAATCATTGTAACTTTCAGAATGCCCGCAGACCCAAAGTTCGAATTCGAGACGTTCTACGATCGACTAAAGCACAAGGGCTTTATCATTTATCCCGGCAAACTGACGGTCGCCGACAGTTTCAGAATTGGCTGCATCGGGGCTTTGAATGCGGATGATATGCGCGCCGCGGTTACCGCGGCTGGCAATACCTTGTTGGAGATGGATGTTGCCTCTGGATCACCCGAGTAACCCGATGTTCCCGGCGCCACCCGGCCTATCTTCATTCGTTTTGATGATCCCCTTTCGATCGGAATCGTTCACGCGCAAACCGCACCGTTCGAAGGTGATCTGGACTTGAACATCGAGTTGCATGACGCGCTTCGATCAGACCGGAATGAGGAACTGCCGGCAGGCGGACGGCTCGGTCATGCAGGCCTTTCCCAACGCATGACCGCGACGCGTTCCTCCCTGGCCGCAAGGGCATTCACAATCGGGGCCCATCGATGGCATTCGATCAGATCGTTGAACCGCCCTCCGAAATTGACATCATGAAATGTTTCGCCTTTGACCGTGACGTCACCAAACATCTACCGCGTCTCATACGGAAACTGGACTTCAAGTCACTCCCCTATCGCTCGCTCACAGAGCTTAGTTATGACCTGCGCAAGATCGGATGGGCCGGCATCGCGGAGGACAGCATGGTCGTCAACGACGGGGATTAGCTGTCACTTTCAATTGGCAAGCGCGGGTCGAACCACTGTATAAGTATGGGATACAGGATTTGATCTAGGGAATGGTATGAAACGCTCGAAATCAATCAGTCTGCTGGCAATGAGCGCCAGTGTCGTCGCTTTGACGGCCTGCGAGGAGCCTGCGGTCGACGCCGCCGTCTTTGAAAATCTGTCACAATGTCTCGCCGATCAGAATGTCGAGCGGGCGCAGTGTGAGGCGGAATATAAATCCGCGAAAGACCAACATGCTCAGGTCGCACCAAAATATCAGTCGAAACAGGACTGCGAGGCTGATTTCGGGTCCGGTCAATGCGAGACAGCTCCCTACCAAACCCAGAGCGGCGGCTCGGTCTTCATGCCATTGATGATGGGATACATGATGGGCAGTATGCTCAGCGGGCGCACCGGCGTTGCATCGCAACCGTTGTATCGCTCGACCAGTGACCCGAATAACTTTCGAACCGCAGATAATAGGAAGGTCGGCAATACAATTGGGCGGACCCAGGTGGCACGATCGACGTCACGCGCCCCGAGCATGAAGAGCTCGACTGTCTCGCGTGGCGGATTTGGTGCGCGTGCGCGTTCATTCGGCTCGGTCGCCGGCTGACCCCTATGCAGCGGATACCCGTCGCCGAACGGGAGGACTGGAAGGAAACCGCCGTTGAACACGGTTTCGATTTTCATTCCATCGATGGTGACCCCTATTGGGACGAGAGCGCTTACTATCGCTTCACCCTCCGGCAAATCGAGGATGACCTCGAGGAGCCGGTTGAGGAGCTAGAAAATTTATGTTTCGCCGTTGTTGAACGAGCCGTAAGCGATGAAGATGTGCTCAGGCGTCTGGCAATACCGAAAAATTACTGGAGCTACATCCAAGAGAGTTGGCAGCGCCAGGAAAAGAACTTCTACGGCCGAATGGACTTCTCCTACGACGGCACCGGGCCCGCGAAGCTGCTGGAATACAACGCCGATACGCCGACCGCACTGTACGAGTCGTCCATCTTTCAATGGGTGTGGCTTGAGCAGGCGATGGAACGGAACTTGATCCCGGAGGGCTGCGACCAATTCAATTCACTACACGAACGCATCGTTGAGGCTCTCGGCCGTTTTGGCATCGACGGGCCGCTCCATCTCGCCTGTGCCAGCGGCAGCGAGGAAGATTCCGGAACGGTCGCATATCTTGAAGACTGCGCGCGCCAGGCCGGTCTACAGACGGTTCTGATGAAAATCGAGGACATCGGTATTGACCCGGCCGGTCGGTTCACCGACACCGAGGACCACGTAATTGATACAGTGTTTAAGCTGTATCCTTGGGAGTGGCTGCTGGCAGAAGATTTCGCACGACATATTCCGGAGAGCAGCACACTATTCATCGAGCCCGTGTGGAAATCCATTTTGTCGAACAAAGGGCTGCTCGCACTGATGTGGGAAATGTTCGAAGGCCACCCAAATCTCTTGCCTACCTTCTTCGCCGATGATCCAAAGGCCGCATCCCTCGGCGACACTTATGTACGCAAGCCGCTTTACTCGCGAGAAGGCCAGAACATCGAACTGGTTTGCGACGGCCAGGCGGAGACAATTCACCCTGGCGACTATGGTGCGGAAGGACACATCGTCCAGGCATTTCATGCGCTTCCCGACTTCACCGGTAACTATCCGATGGCCGGATGCTGGCTGGTGGCGAGCGCAGCCGCCGGAATGTGTATCCGCGAGGACCGGTCACTCGTGACCGGTGACGACGCGCGGTTTATTCCGCATGTGATTCTGGACTGACTGAAACAAAAAGTTTGAGTTTCTTTTTAAGAATTGAATACTAGATTTAGGCTAAAGGGGAGCCTTTTTATCAATATATATTTTAATGTTCGCTCTATTGTCATTGTTAAGTGAGCTAAATAAATGGATGGCTCCACACAACACCTTCTCGAAGACAGCTATTTGGAAACCATCGAGAAAGTACTCGGCACCGACTATAATCAGGATACGGCAAATAAGGAAGGAGCACCGTCGCGGGAATGAAGATGGTATCAATGGAAGGAATGGCAGACGGCACTGCGCGCGCCAGAACAGCGGCGGGGCGGAGATAGCGGCACCAGCCAAGATTTCCAACGCGTTTGCAATCGAAACTGAGGTTACCGCCCGGCCGCTCTCCGGTAACGAAAGGTTTCAATTATTTTTGTTCGTCTATCAGGGACGAAACGGCGCAGGGTACCACGTGATCTTCGTGCAACGAGGCCAATAGCCGGGCGCATATACATTTGTTACGCCTGAACGGGCGAGATGGCGCCGCAATCATCGATGAGGTAGGTACCGACTTTCACTTTGATCCAGAACGCCCGACGCGCGTGGCCTGGACCCGCACGACTTCCAGTGAAATGGAAGTAACGATCGGCGATAAATCACCTATCAAGGTAGTCGACTGTTGCTTCCACTATCCCTTCAACGGTTTCTTGCTCCGTGACATGGCGCTGTAGAAAATCCGAACCGACGGCATCTGATCGATCGATTGGTGACAATGCCGCAGCATAACCCTATATGAGTGATCGCCGCTTATCGCGGCGCACTTCATAACCCAAGAGACACTAACGCACTCACCAGCATGCTTCCCGCTTCAGGCAATCTCGGCGATCTTATCAATCGCGATCGCGACCCGGACGCGCCAGCGCTCATCGATGCCGGCGATTTCGACAACCCCGTTGAGCTGAGCCACGGTGAGCTCAATCTCCGCGCCAATGCCGTCGCCCGTGCTCTTGTCGCACGCGGTTACGAACGCGGCGACCGTATCGCGATTCTAGCGGCCAATAGCGCGGACTATCTTGTCACCTATTTGGGCACGATGCGGGCAGGCATGATTTCCGTCCCGGTCAATTGGCGCTTCCCGCCCGAGACAATTGCCTACATCCTGGATGATTGCGACGCGAAAATCGTCTTTGCCGACGCCATCCGGCGCGATGCCGTCCCCGACGGACTGCCCGTCATTGAGTTCGGCGCCGATTTTCAGGCCTTTCTCAACCCCGGTCCGTTCGAAGTGGTTTCCTGCGGCCAGGACGAAGTCGCGATGTTTCTCTATACATCTGGTTCGACGGGCAAGCCGAAAGGGGTTCCCTTGACCCATCACGGTCACCTCTGGGTGATCGAGATGCGCTCCAAGGGAGGCGATATCTCTTCGCACCGCCTTTTGGTGGCCGCACCGCTGTACCACATGAACGCCCTCGCAATTGCCAAAGCCGCGTTGCTCGGACATGCGGCGATCGTACTCCTGCCGCAATTCACGGCAGAAACCTACATCAAGGCAATCGAGAAATTCCACTGCAGCTGGCTGACGTCGGTGCCGACGATGATGGCCCTGGTAACGAAAGAAACAGCACTTACGAACGCGACGGATTTGTCTTCCGTGAAGATCGTCCGCATGGGTTCGGCACCAGCGACGCAGCGCCTATTTGACGACATCCGCAAGACGTTCGGCGACGTCTCGATCTCCTACGGTTACGGCACGACGGAGGCGGGGCCGGTCTGCTTTGGCCCGCATCCGGACGGCAACCCGACACCGGACCTATCAATCGGCTATCCCGTGCCGGAGGTGCGCATGCGGCTGGTAGACGGTAACGACATGGATGCCGACCAAGGCGAGCTGCAAATGGACTGTCCCGCCCTCATGCCGGGTTATCACAAGCTACCTGAGAAGACCGCGGAAGCGATTACTGAAGACGGATACTATCGGACCGGCGACATTCTGCGGCGCGACGAGAACGGGTTCCATTTCTTTGTCGACCGTGTCGACGATATGTTCGTCTGCAATGGCGAGAATGTCTTTCCCGTCGAAGTAGAAAAACTGCTGGAGCAGCATCCTGCGATCAAGCAAGCCTGCGTCGTCCCTGTCGACGACGAGGTTCGGGGTGCGATGCCTGTCGCTTTCGTGGTTGCTGCGGGTGGGCAGACCATCGAGCCGGATGCCGTTAAGCAGCATGCGATCGCCGGGGGTCCGGCCTATCAACACCCGCGACATATATGGGTATTGGACGACCTGCCACTCGCCAGCACCAACAAGCTGGACCGCAAAACCCTTGCGGCAGAAGCGGCAAAGCGCCTCGATCGATAGGCGTGCTGCCGCACTTTAGATAGTCGCCCCGGGCGGTCTATATCGCTCGTGGGGAAGATTTATATGGCTGGACACTCCATCTACATCGATTGTGCCGAGAACATGGCCGAACTAATGGCCACCTATCCGTCCGAACTGACGGACGGCGTCGACCTTCACATGGGAGATCCGTCGCCGGAAGAGATTTCCGAGATTATGAGTGGCTATACAGGGGTTTTGAATGGCCATACGGTTATGCCGAAGCCGCTGCTGGAAGCCCACGTTGAGATCTTGCGGAGCGTCGTCTTTCTCGGCACGGGAGTTGCCAATTACGTCGACCCGGCCGCCGGCGAGGCCCTCGGCATCAAAGTCAGGCACATCGCGAGATATGGCGACCGAAGCATCGCCGAGCATGCCTTCTCCCTGCTAATGGCCGCGGCCCGCGGGCTGGGGCAGATGGATCGGGAAATTCGCAGCGGGACCTGGCAGGCGTTTGAGGGGATCGAACTCGCAGGGAAAACACTCGGTGTCGTCGGCGCCGGTGCGGTTGGTTCCGAACTCATCCGTATCGCAAATGCATTCGGCATGTCGTGCCTCGCCTGGAATAGAAGCGGCGTCGACCCCTCCCTGCCCTGTCGGGAGACGTCTCTCGGAGATCTCTTTCAGGAGGCGGATGCTGTTTCTCTTCATGTTGCCTATGCGGATGAAACACATGAGATGATTGACGCGCCGCTGCTGAATGCTATGAAGCCAGGAGCAATCCTGGTCAACACGGCACGCGGCGAAGTTGTTGACGAAGCCGCACTCATCTCCGCATTGACCGATGGCCCCCTACGGCACGCGGCACTCGATGTCTTCACGGAAGAGCCGCTCTCGAACGCATCACCCCTGGCCCGCCTGGAGAACGTTACCCTCTCGGCGCACGCGGCCTGGAAAACACCCGATGCCGCGGACAGGTTGATGCGCCTCGGCCTTGAGATTCTGCAGTCGGATATTGCCACGGCGGCGAACCAATGAAAGGAACCGCATGATGACCGACCGACATTATGGCGGAATACTGCCGGTCGTCCCCACGACTTTCACGGATGACGGCTCCCTGGATTTGGAGAGCCAGCGCCGCGCACTCGATTGTATGGTGGACCAAGGTGTCGACGGCGCCTGCATCCTCGCAAACTTCTCCGAACAATTCCTTCTTACTGACGAAGAGCGGGACACACTTCTCACCAAGTGCCTCGACCATGTCGCTGACCGTATTCCGATCATCGTCACCTGCAGTCACTTCAGCACGCGGGTGGCGGTAGAGCGGGCACGACGCGCGGAAGCAGCCGGCGCGGCGATGATCATGATGATGCCGCCGTATCACGGCGCCGCGCTCAAGGCGGACGAAGGCGGAATTCGTGA
>DJKK01000315.1 GCA_002434595.1 Alphaproteobacteria bacterium UBA6544
TCAAATACAGATATCAGTTTTAGATCAATGTTATCTGTTGATATATATATCCCTAAGTTTTTTTCTTCGAAGTTTATAAATGTTTTCGGCACATGTCGGGATGTAGAAAGTTTGTCCCGAAGGGGAATATTTTTGCGAATATTAAACCAATTCTTCAATTTTTAATACTCACCGATTGATATCGATATACAATGACAATTTTGCCAATTAATAAAATTTGCACCCGAAAAAAATAGTTAACCTTGAATCCTTACATTAGAATTTTTATTTTATACAAACAGCAATCATCAAGCCAGATAATTGGAGAATATTTTGGAAGAAAAGCGTGTCGATTTAGATGTTGAAAGACAAAAAAAGATTATTTTGGAGGTCGTACATAGATTAAGTAAAATACACGGAGATATGTATTATAATTCAACCAGTGACATAGCTTTTCTTGTAAAAGAATTCATCAAAAATGACGCGTCTATTTCGTCAACCGATCGCCTTTTGTTGGCCGATTTGAGTACGAGAGATATAGCCTTGAGATTAAGTATTCGGTAAATAAAAAAGAAAAAAATTTATTTTTTCTAAATAAAAACATCCAAATTCATAATATATCCTTTGATTTTGGCGAATAATACGAGATTTCTAATCTAATAATTTAAATAATTTACAGAAAATTCTCCGTGTATAGATAAAATCACCCTATAAGTAAGGCTCATCTGAATTATGTAACGAATCTATTAAAGAAATATTCAGCATCTTTAGCTAATTTATTCACTAAATCGCCTGCTGGTTTTTCTATAATCAGGCCTGCGGCTTTGCCTGCAAAAAGATCTATAAACTGTCGATCGCCAGTATCAGCCAGCGGGGCCGTCAATTGCAATTGTGCCGGAAAAGGCAGCGGTTTTTTTAGAGGATAGGGTTTTGGTCAATGTATTAGATAGATACCGTGCCCCTTTACCGCTAACCACGTCCGCTACAATAGTGGATTTATTGTTAGCGTCTGCAAGCGCAGCACGATGTCCGTTACGGCTGGGCCCAGGACGCAGACGCCTCCCTTCAAAAAGATCCGCCCGTTCATCGATCACGCGTTCGCGATCGGCGTCGAGCGTATGGTTCTCGGGTGCCCAGAGCGACTATGGGCGTGCAAGAAGGGTTGGGAGCAGTTCCACCGCCACCGGCCGGCCAGAGGTTTATCAACTTAAATTATAGAGAAGACTACCTGGGCAAAGGCGGATCTTCGGATTGGGCTTTGGCGATCTCTATATGGGAAAGCCCTCACGCCAGCCGGTGCCAGTACGAGGTATGGAGCAGGCCGCTTGAGTAACCAGTACGACTGGGCCGAGGACGCGATTGCGTCTTATGTGCTGGCGATTAAAACGCTCCGAGAGCGGTATCTTGAGAATCGGCTGCCAGGTGAAAACGCCAAGGAATGGCTGGAGCGGACGTCAAATGGCAAATAATTCTGCCCTCCACGTGCCCCCCAGATGAAAAAAGGGCTTAGAGGCGATTTCTAAATTACCTCTAAGCCCTTGTTTTTATTGGCTCCGCGGGCAGGACTCGAACCTGCGACAGGGTGGTTAACAGCCACCTGCTCTACCAACTGAGCTACCGCGGATTAGTGCCGCAATTATTCAGCAACCGGGGGCGGCTTATACCAAAAGCCCGCTCAGTTGCAAAGCGGTTCTTGTGCCTTGTGGAAGTCAAATTGGCACTGCGACCGCGCTGAGTTTTGAACGCGGCGCCGGCTTGTCGCATAAAGGGACTTTGGGACGATTTGAGAATGCAAGACGAACGATTTATAGCACTTTGATGTAGATCAATTCGAATCAAGACTACGGATTATTTTCTAGGAAGTGCAGCCTATTTTACCACAATTTTTTCTTTTAGGTGCGGACAGAGTGCGTTTGCGAGCGTTTCGCCTACAGTCGCATGCCCCAGTACATTCCAATGTCCATGTACATTCTTCTTCTCAAAATATTCTAGGTTGTTCCCACTTGTCGAAGCCTTTCGCAGAAGCGCTTCCCTCAGTGAAACGAACGGAATCCCAATGGAAGCGGCAAACCGGGACAGTCGTTGAGTGGCATATGCGTGACCGTCGTCGGGAATATCATTCTGTTGTCGACCTTCCTGCGAGGGAGCTATTGCCGCACCGGTTGCAGTAGCAGTGAGCCAAAACGACGCACCAGTGGCGTGAACATCTTCAGCAATGCGTCTTACCACCGCTTCTGCCAACTGCCATAGCATCTCCTGGAATCCGTCCCGTGGCGGGTGATGTTCGCCTGAAGCCGTCAACCCTGCAGGGATGAAATCCGTCTTGAAGTAGTCGCTGCGATTTGCTTGCAAAGCGGGCGGTCCAAGGGAACTAGCCGATGAAGAATCTTCGCGTTGGGGAGGTTTATGGTTCGGGGCGTGGGCGGCCCGCGCTCGCCAATTAACAATTGTCCCATAGGCGTTCGTGAGGAGTTGTAGAACGCGAATCTGGTTTGATACGTCATTCCGCAAATTCGACCATCTTAGCTTTTGTTGGAAAACGGCATCTTCTTCAAAGGAAAGATCAAGCTTGAGGTCGCCATTATCGAATTCCGCATAAGGAACATAGGGGTTCTTCTCTAGCTTTCGGTAGTTTCCGGCAAGGTCGTTATTTGCGTGAAAAACGAGTAGAACGATGTCCGGAGAGAAGGCGCGTGCACGGTGGCGAAGTGACTGTAACGCTTGAACATTGTTATAGCCGGAGACTGCAAAATTTAGCACTTCAACCTTTACGTGGGGATCAACGCATGTCGATAGCTTTTGCTCTAGCAAGTAAGGAAAACTTGATTCGTGTTCGACATGATGACTCTCCGTATAGGAATCACCAATAATCGCTATGCGGATAAGGTTTTTCTCGGACCTGCGGTGGGGTTGCCCATCCGCCGGTGCATCGACCCCAGTGCGTAAGCCGAATTCATTGGTCTTCACAAAGACGCTCGCTTCATTTTCCACCCATCCCGCAATATTTGGCCGAATTGTTGTGCCGGTATGTAGCGAATAGGCGTAAACCATCGGCTTGTTGTAACCGACTAACCGAAGACTGAGTTCAAGCGCCGCCAGACCAATCGAGATTGTTGCGGCGACCAAGAATAAATTTAGTGTCAAATTACTCATACGATTCACGATCGCATTTTAGACGCCTCCGGAAAGACGGCCAATCAGGATGAGATACATTCTCCCTGAGGCGCGGCAGCGCGTAAATAGTGTGCTTGGAATTTTCTGGCGCAGGGTCTTGGAGGTCCGGGCCGGAATCGAACCGACGTATAAGGATTTGCAGTCCTCCGCATAGCCACTCTGCCACCGGACCTTCTTTTAATATCAATAATTTAACTGCGTTTCGTACACCTTCGACAACCACTCTTCGGATGTGCGGAGGAAACTAATCCTCTGCCGCAAAACTCTCAAGCATATTCACACCATCTCGAATATCTCTTGAGGACATCTTAGCGTAACGCTGTTGTGAGACGAGTAACATAGGGCGTGAACGTTTTGTCCCGCGCGAACGCTAGGATATGGCTTATGTCGATATTCATATACCGTGTGGTGAGGGACGCTGTCTGATGTCGGCAATGGTCTCCGCACGGTTGATCTAATAGGCCTGACTGCAGCGGGGTGACGAGGTTCTCTTTATTGCTGCCGGTACTGGCAATTCTGTCGCCGTGATGTCAAGGGATCGCTTCTTTAGCCATTGCGCTGCAGAGCAATCAGGAATGTGCCGCGAAGGCGGGTGAACTGTTCTCCGAATTGAACTTGGAAAATGCGGTCGTTGTGGCAGGGTCTTTGACCGCTGCATGGCAGGCGGAAAGCCCTCACAACGTTATCTTCATAGATGCGATGATTGCGGCAGTCCCTTCCGAGATTTTTGGACAATTGGCAGATGGGGAAGGTTGATTGCCGTTATCGACTCGAGAGATGGAATCGGGCACGCAACCTTGTTTTTGAAGCTATCGGGGATCGTTTCGAGCCGTAAAATCTCCGATATCAGTGTCGGAAGGCTGTCTAAATTCGATAAAAAACAAGAATTTGTATTTTATTTGTTTCAGATCTCTACATATAGTGTATTAAATACAAGTCGAAAGAATATAGATTGGAAATTGTTATTTGATTAATCGAATATCATTCCAAGACATAAAGGGTCACTGAGTGGAAATGAATTTATTAAACACCGGCAGCTCTGCGGTTTATGGCATGATTACTAAACCGCGCAAATTCAAGCTTCGTGCGACCCTTCTGTTTGGCGTTGTAATTTTGGGAATGGCAGGTGCCTTAACGTCGCACGCTCAAACATTGGAAGAAGCGCTCGCAAACGCCTATTTGACCAATCCTGGACTGCAGGCGGCTCGTGCAGAGCTTCGCGCAAAGGATGAGACAATCAATCAGGCAATTTCGCACTGGCGACCTCACGTCGAATTCTCAACAAGCGTCGGCCTCGATCGGGTAGAGAGGAATAGCGGAGTTTTTGACTCTCGCGGTCTGCGGAAGCCGAGGTCCGGCGAGATCATGTTTGAACAAAACCTTTATCGGGGTGGACAAACAACGGCAGAAACCGAGCAGCGTGAGTATGAAGTCCGTGCGCAGCGGGCGGTTTTGAGCGAGTTCGAACAGCAAGTTCTCTTGGGTGCTGCAACCGCGTATATAAATGTAGTGCGGGATCAGGCCGTGATCGAATTGCAGAAGAACAGTGAAATGGTTCTCTTGCGGCAACTCGAGGCAACGCGGGATCGCTTTACGGTTGGAGAAGTAACCAGAACAGACGTTTCGCAAGCGGAGGCGCGCGTTGCCCGCGCAAAAGCCGATCGAATCCAGGCTCAAGGCGATCTCGAAAACTCTCGGACGAATTTCGAACGCGTCGTCGGCATGCCACCGACTGAACTAAGTGCTCCAGATTTAATGCATCAATTGCCTGAGACGCTTGAAGGAGCGATTTCCACCGCGTCGAAAGAAAACCCGAGCGTTGTAGCCGCGCAATTCATCGAAAAGGCCGCGCAAAAGTACGTTCGCAGAGTGACGGGTGAATTGCTGCCTGACCTCAGCTTGGAAGGAACGCTTCGGAAGTCTAGAGATGAGGCTTCCGCCGGATCGACAAGAGAAGATGCAAGTATTGTCGCGACATTGACCATCCCGCTCTATCAGCATGGGGCGGTGATGTCTCGGGTGCGGGAAGCAAAGCAAGAGGCCGCGCAACGTCGACTCGAGCACGAGGATGACAGACGGGCGGCGATCGAGGTCGCCCGAACGGCATGGGAAGATTTGCAGACAGCGCGCGCGCGTATCGAAGCCTTTAAGATTGAAATCAAGTCGAGTGATATCGCGTTGGAGGGCGTCCGTCAGGAAGCTAATGTCGGATCGCGCACAGTGCTTGATGTTCTCGACGCGGAGCAGGAATTACTTGACGCTCAAGTTAATCTTGTACGCGCGCAAAGTGACGAGTTCGTCGCCGCGACGGAATTGGCAGCAGCAGTTGGTAAATTAACCGCAAAAGAATATAACCTCAAAGTCGATTATTACGACGAGACTGATCATTATAATAAAGTTCGTGACAAGTTTTACGGTTTAGGTAAATAATACCTTTCCAAAAGGGGTGTAGTTACAGTATTTGTGCCTTTGGATTTGGGTACCGCATTACGATTATTGATAAGAAGGTTGGGCGATGAGCGAGCAAGACGGCCAACAAGAACCTTCGATGGAGGAGATTCTCGCCTCCATTCGAAAGATTATCTCCGAGGACGAAGAGAATGCCCCCGAGCAGGAGGAAGCCCCTGCGCCGGCAATAGAAGTTGCTGTCGAGGAGCCGGAACCCGAGGTTGAATCGGAAGCTGAATTCGAAGAAGAGATGGAGCTTGAGGAGGAAGCCGAACTCGAGCTCATTGACGAAGATGATGACGGGGAGTTGGTACTTCTCGAAGACGCTGAGGAGGACTACGAGCTTGAACTCCTAGATGATGACGAACTTGAGCCGGAACTGGAGCCGATCCTGCAACCGGCAGAAGAGATCGTTTCAAATCCGACTGCGCAAGCGGGCGTAGATGCCTTCGGGCAGCTGGCTGGTATTATTGCCGGCCGGATGCAGCTCGGCCAAGGTCGTACTGTCGAGGAACTCGTCCAGGAACTATTGCGGCCACTGCTGCGTGAATGGCTCGATAAAAACCTTCCAGAGTTAGTGGACGAGTTGGTTAAGAAAGAAATCGAGCGTATGGTGGATAAAGCCAACCGCTAACATCATTGAGCGCTCACGATGTTAGGGATTATTGCCCTTTAAAAATCGGCTCCCGTTTTTCAAGGAACGCCTGCGTTGCTTCCGCGGCATCCTCTGTTTTGCCGACATCGTATGTCATGTTCTGTTCGAAACGGTAGCCGTCACGAAGGCTCATTTCTTCGATAGTATTGAGCGCATGTTTCGCTAACCTGATGGCAGGCGGACTCTTTGCGGCGATTTCTCGAGCAAGATCAAGCGCAACCCCCATCAGCTGATCCGCGGGCACACACGCCTCGACAATACCTAGGCGGTAGAGCTCCTGGCCCTCAACTCGAAGGCCGGTGAGCATCATGCGCCTTGTCTTCGAGTGGCCGAACAGGCGCATGGCGTGTCGTCCACCGCCCAGTAATCCGACGTTGATCTCGGGCAGACCGAGACTTGCGTCTTCTGATGCCACAAGGATGTCACACGAAGCGGCGAGCGCTAGGCCGGCGCCGAGCGCCGGTCCGTTTATAGCGGCAATAACGGGCTTGCGACATTCGACGATTGAATGGAAACACTCTCTCGCGCGCCGACTATGCTGCCATGCCGCACCGTAAGCGCCCGTCCGTTCCGCCTTTGCCTTGAGGTCTGCTCCGGCGGAAAAGCATTTTCCAGCACCGGTCAGCACGACCACTCTTACATCGTCGCGATCGCTCAACGCATCCATAGCCGCCATCATGTCTGCATGGAATTGACGCCCTTGAGCATTCACTGGCGGGTTGTTCATCGTCGCGACGGCGATGTAGTTGGTAACCGCGATATCGACTTGTGTAGCGGACATGGAAATGCCTTTCTTTGAATCTGCGCATCTTGGGCGTTGCAATGTATTATAAAAATACGCCCTGTTATCTTTTGGACAATTGAAGGGTATTCCGGCGAATGGCCGACCAAGAAAAACGTGATTGGAATTCAACGGCTGCTGGATGGAAGAAATGGCATGCGGTGTCGGAGAAGGCTGCGCATTCGGCTACCGAAAATATGCTCGATATGGCCGGCGTATCCGGAGGTGACAGGGTAATTGATTTTGCCACCGGTCTGGGGGATACCGCGATTGCTTGCGCGCGTCGAGTAGGTGATGCGGGACATGTCTACGCAACGGATGCGGCAGTCGCCATGCTTGAGTTCGCAGAAGATTACGCGTCGGAGCAAGGTTTGACGAACGTTTCTTTCAGTCGTGCGGATTTTAATGATCTCGTCGTTGATCAGAATGCTTTTGACGCTGGGATTTGCCGTTGGGGCCTAATGTTCGCTGCGGATCTCGTTTCGAGCTTGAGGTCGATTCGCTGCCTACTGCGTCCCGGGGGAACATTTGCCGCAATTGTTTGGGGACCTCCAGAGAGGGCCGACGTTCATACGCTGTCAAATACTGTACTTATGGAAACGCTAGGAGAGACGCCAATCCCGACTGGAAAGGGAACGCCATTTGCGCTTTGTGATCGTGAGGAACTGGAAGGGAGATTCGCGTCTGCTGGATTCACGAACGTGGAGAGTCAGGTGGTTAGCGTTGTCCATGAGTTCCAGTCCGCGGAAGATTACGCGCGCTATCGGAAGGAACGTTCGTCGATAGGAAAAAGAATCTCTCATCGTTCACAGGCCGATCAGGATCGTGCCTGGGCTGCGGTGGTCGATGCGGCGCATGAGCGGGCCCGGCCCGATCATTCTGTCCGCTTTGTCAGCGAGACGATTGTCGTGGCCGGGCAGAACGCGGTCCAACAATACTTCTAGCTAAGGGCTTGCATCGCGATATTTGTTCCGGGGCACAAAGGAAGACTTTTCACGCGCTCGCGGATCGCTAA
>DJKK01000258.1 GCA_002434595.1 Alphaproteobacteria bacterium UBA6544
GTCCACAAGAAGCACCAACGGAATATTGAAACTGTCGCAAAGCACCATGAAACTCGTGACCTTATTACAGCCGTCCGGGTCAATGGCGCCGCCTTTGAACATTGGATTGTTCGCAATAAAACCGACAGTGCGACCGGCGATCCGAGTGAATGCTGTCGTCGCCGTCTTTCCGTAGTCCGGCTTTAGCTCGAACAAACTGTCCTTATCAGCAATCGCAGAGATGACCTTCCGCACGTCATAAACCTTCTGACGTTCTTCAGGTACCAGATCGAGGACACCATCCATAGCGTCACCTGATCCCTCTGGAATGTCCCGCGTGGGAGGCGCTTCATTCGCGTGGCTAGGCAGGTAGGATAGAAACCGCTTAACGAGATCGATAGCTTCATCGTCCGTGTCGGTCGCATAGTCGACGAGCCCGCTGACCCGCGTGTGCATCCGCCAGCCACCAAGATCCTCTTTATCGATGGGCTGGTTGATCGCGAGCGAAGTAACGCGCGGGCTCGCCACCGCCATCGCCGCACCTTTCTTCATCACGACAAAATCCGACATGCAGCCGTACCATGTGAGTGAACCATAGCTGTCCCCCAACTGCACGGCGACCCAGGGGGTCTCGCGGAGGCGCCGGTACTCCGCCGCGTCGGAACCAAGAATCGCACGACCCGACGCACCCATACGGTCCGGCATCCGCGCGCCGGTTGACTCGCCCATCCAGATAAGCGGCATGCCCTGGGTATTCGCAGTTTCTTTGAGGTGCCGCATCTTCTTGCCGTTGATCAGCGCACTGGAGGCGCCCATCACGGTGAAATCGTTCGACATTGCTGCAACCCAGCGACCGTCAACCTTGCCGAATCCGGCGACTTTTCCGTCGGCCGGAGATTTGTCACGCACTTCTGCGCGCGCCGAGCGAGCATGCATGCCGCTTTCGACCATTGCACCGTCGTCGAAAAGATGCGCAAGGCGATCCCGCGCATCAAGGTTCCCCCCCTCGCGATGCCGCGCCAATCGCTTCTCTCCACCCATGGAGAGGGCGAACGCACGGCGTTCCTCGAGTTGTTTCAGCGTGTCGTCATGGGGCATGGAAGGCTCCAATTACATTTCAATATCGAGATTCCTGAAAATCATGGAATCTTCAATCTCGTTTCATCCGGCAAAATTAACGTGTGTTAAAATTGTATTGCCAGACTATGGCCAAAACTCCGCCCTTAATTGCTTTTTATACAGCTTGCCGGTGGGTAGTCTCGGTAGTTCATTTCGAAATTCTATGGAACGCGGGATCATGTAGGTGGCAAGTCGTTTACGAGAAAACGCAAACAACTCATCGCGCGTCGTATCGTCGTGCGGAACACCTTGTGTGGGTTGAACGATCGCCTTGACTTCTTCGCCCAAATCTTCATTCGGCACACCGATGACGGCGACATCGGAGACTTTTGGATGCATACAAAGCGCATCCTCTATCATCTGCGGATAGATGTTCACACCGCCGGAAATGATCATGAAGGTCTTACGGTCCGTAAGATAGAGATAGCCATCCTCGTCGAGATGCCCCACATCACCCATCGTCGACCAATTGGGATACTCGGGATGCTGGGCCTCTTTCGTGCGTTCCGGGTCGTTATGATAGGTAAAGACCACGGCCTCGCGTTCAAAATACACTGTGCCGTCTTCACCCGGCCGCAGTTCCTTCCCGTCGTCGTCGCAGACCCGGATGTTCCCAAGCACGGCCTTACCAACAGAACCGGGCTTCTTCAGCCATTCTTCACTGGTGATCCGTGTCGAGCCGTTGCGCTCAGAGGCGGCGTAATATTCCTGTAGAAGCGGCCCCCACCAATCGATCATCCGATGCTTCACCTCTATCGGGCAAGGGGCCGCCGCATGAATGGCAACCTGATGACTCGAGAGATCGTAACGCTCGCGCTCGGCGTCTTCGAGCTTCAGCATGCGGATAAACATTGTCGGCACCCATTGGCTGTGCGTCACCTTGTATTTTTCGATGAGACGAAGCGATTCGAGCGCATCAAAACGGGGCATCATCACAACCGTGCCGCCAAACACGTGGGTCCGATTGGTGAAGGAAAACGGCGCCGCATGATACAAGGGCGCCGGTGAAAGGTAGACCGTGTCCTCGTCAAACCCATATGCGCGAAAAGAATCAAGGAAGGGCGGTTCATCAGCTATATTTCGTTCCAGGAGCTCGCGGCGAATTCCCTTTGGTTTTCCCGTCGTCCCCGAGCTGTAGGGCATATGATCGCCAGCTCTTTCATCGTCGAGGATCGATGTGGACTGCCTAGCCAAAGCATCCTCATAGGAAGACCATCCCGAGGCCTCACCTTCGACCATCAGTCGATGCGGACAATCCGATAACATTGGCAGCAGGTCACTCGCGACATCCTTAAGCTGGCCAGACGTTATTACCGCTTTAGCGCCGCTATCGCACAGAATATAGGCCACGTCGTGCGCCGGCAGGAACCGATTGACAGTGACAAGATAGAGGCCACTACGCAGCGCCGCCCAGGATGCGACGAAGAACTCCAAACGGTTCTCAAGGTTAATCGCCAGCGTATCGCCACGCTGAAGACCGACTGACATCAAGTAGCGCGCCAATTGCGCCGATTGTTCGTCGAGCTCTCGATAAGATAAGACGGCGCCGGTGACGGCGTCGATCGCCGCCGCTTTGTCCGGTGTTTCTTTCGCATATGTGCCGGGATACATCTTGCGTCAGTTTGCCCGATAGAAAGGCTTGTCGCCTTTCACCGTAACTCGGTGACCATAGCGTTCGTTTGGCCAGTAATCCCACATGGCCAGATGCTGCGTGCAGCGATTGTCCCAGAAGGCAATGGAATTTGGCTTCCAATGAAACCGAACCTGAAACTCAGGTCGAACCATATGCCGATAGAGAAACTCAAGGATGGCGTCACTTTCCTCTTCGGTCATTCCCCGTATACGCTTCGTAAATGTTTCATTCACGTAGAGCGCCCGGCGACCCGAGACCGGATGCGTCCGTATGACCGGATGATCGGCAGTCGGGAATGTCACGCCGGTATCGTCGACACCCTTATCGCTATATCGTCCGCGATAGGCACGCTCCGAATCGTGTACCGCAATTTTTCCGTCGAGCAGTGACTTCATTCTCTCCGACAACGCATCGTAAGCTGCATACATATTTGCGAATAGCGTATCTCCGCCGGAACCGGGCGTTCGATGAATTTGCAGCATTGTGCCGAGCGGCGGCTCCTCGTCGCATGAAACATCAGTATGCCAATCTGCTCCGTTATTGACGAAGGATTCACCATGCGTGTGAATGACAAATAGTTCCGGGTGTTCCGCGTCCTTAGGCGCCGCCGGATGCAGATGCAATTCGCCGAAGCGCCGCGCAAATCGGATCTGCTGCTCCGGAGTCAGCTCAGGTTGATCTCGGAAAAACAAAACATTGTAATTCGCGAGAGCACGCGTCAGGTCTTCGATCTGATCGTCTGGCACATCAACCGTCAAATCGACGTCTTCTATCTCGACGCCAATAACCGGCGTCACCGGCGTTGTCGAAATCGTCGCGTACATTTCCTCGCGTTGCGCATTGGATAGCGCTTGCGCTCTATCCAACTTACCCTCATGCAGCGGTCTCTCCGACATCCGCTCCTCCTTAATTCACTCGATGGATCGGTCGCTCGCCCTTGATCGTAACACGGTGACCCTTGCGTTCTTCCGGCCAATAATCCCACAGCGCCAAATGTTGCGTGCAGCGATTGTCCCAAAACGCGATTGAATTCGGTTCCCACTGGAACCGCACCTGGAATTGCGGCTGCTCCAAATGGGTAAATAGAAACTTCAAGAGGGCGTCGCTTTCTAATGCCTCCATGTCCACAATCTTCGTCGTGAAGCCGCGATTGACGTAAAGCGCTTCTCGCCTGGATACGGGATGTGTTCGGACGACCGGATGTACTGCGCTCGGAAAGCTTTTCCCCGCGTCATCGACACCACGATCTGAATAGCGTCCGCGATAAACATGCTCGGACTCGTGCATCGCCGTGCACCCCCGAAGAAAGTCCTTCATAAAATCCGACAAAGCCTCGAACGCGGCGTACATATTGGCGAAGAGTGTATCACCGCCCGTATTCGGAAGCGTATGAAGCTGCAGTACAGTCCCCAGCGGCGGCTCTTCATCGCACGAAACGTCTGTATGCCATCCACCGCCATTATTCACCTGACTGTCCTTGTGGGTATGGATGACAATGACTTCGGGATGACCTGCGTAGTGGGGTGCCGCAGGATGTATGTGCAGTGCTCCAAAATTCTGTGAAAAATCGACCTGTTGGCGTGGTGTCAATTCTGGCTGCTCGCGAAAAAACAACACGTTGTGTTCGGCAAGCGCGTGGCTGAGGTCATCGACTTGCTGCGGCGCCAAAGGTTGTGTCAGATCCACCCCAGATACATACCCTCCAATAAGTGCCGTTGCCGGCTTCACATCTATCGATTTATAAACACCCTGAGGCCGGGAGTTCGACAATCGATGCGCCCGTCCGGCACGGCCGCGATAAACTTTCTGTTCGGATTGTTCAGACATCTTCCTACCTCGCAGCTTCGCCCGCCGCACCTCGCCCCGCGATCCGGCCGCTGACGAAACATTCGGTCAAGTTCCCCCCAGAAAGATAGAGGCTGCCCCAGATTCCGCCAAGTTCACCCGCCGTATAGAGGCGTGGGATCGGCTCGCCATACGCATTAATGACACGGCGTTTTTCATCGTGCACGGGTCCACCCTGCGTATTGGAGACACAGGGCCATACTTCGGCGAGATAGAAAGGCGGCTTTCTCAAAGGCACCATGCTCTTCGGCGGCCGACCTAAATCGTCTGAACCCGAATCGCAGGATACATTCCAGCGATCAACCGAAGCGTCGAGTTCCTCAGGATCACATCCGATCATTTCCGCTAGCTCCCCAATACTGTCGGCCTTCTTGATCATGCCATTCTGCACTTCCTTAAGGTTATCCTGGCTCCACTCGTAATTTTCGTAGGCAGAGTCATTAAACATCGTCTGTCCTAGCGGGTATAGCGCCCGGCCCTCGTCATCAAGGATCATGTAGCAAGGCACGTAGGGTTGCCCCATCTGCATCGGATCAACCCGGTCCATGCCACGGTGTCCGGTGTCCTGCATATACGGATCATACTCATTCATGAAGCGACGGCCGTTCCGGCCCACGAGTATCCAGCTCATCGGTGCTTCGGCCTCGCGCACGCCGGGTACCCAGTCCGGCAGACGTTTGGTGCGGATAGCAAAAGGCAAATCCGGATGTCGGAATCCGTAGGTCCCATGGAAATGCCACATGTGCCACAAGTCCGCACCAAGATCGGTCGTCATACGTATGCCATCGCCTGTATTACCAACAAAGGCAGCGGTGTAGACCGGATTAATCTGCCAATATTGCCGCTGCATTTCCGGTGCATGCTCAAAGCCGCCGCATGCGAGAATGACCCCGCATTTCGCCTCTACCGCCTTTGGGCCGCCTCCATCGTCAAGCCAAACGCCTGTTACCGTGCCAGTCCCATCGGTAATCAGGCGCTTTGCGGAAACACCAAGCCTTTCTTCGATGCCACGCGACGCAATGTTGTCTTGCAATACCTTGAACATATACGGACCGCCGCTCAAAGCGTTGGCATAAGCATAGTCCCGCTTCGGTTCAAATCCCGGAATATCGTCGATTTGCAGGAAGTACATCTTGTCGTATCCCGGAAACGTATAGTTGCCGGGCCGTTCCGTCCGCTTGATCCGCGCACCGTTGACCTTGATCAGGTCTTGAACGTAATCGTCGATCTGAATCATCTCGTCGACGAAAGTCTCAAGTACATTGTCGGGCGTGGTCCCGTCATTCGTCGCTTTCAGGTATGCCAATGTGCCATCTTGATCATGCGGCAGACGAAGGCCGCCCCCTGAACAAATCGATATCCCGCCAGGATTGGGCATTTTCTCAGCGAGCAGCACCTTCGCACCTGCATCGTGAGCATTGATCGCAGCGACCGCACCGCCAAAGCCGTAGCCCACGACGATCACGTCGAATGCCTCATCGAAAGCGTCGACGGTCTTACTCAACATTTTAGTTTCTCCCGCTGAAGAGGGCGATCGCCTTTGAGGGCCGCACGAAACCTAGAACGGCTTATCACCCGCGATCGTGACACGATAACCATGGCGCACTTGCGGGAAATAATCCCACACTGAGCGGTGCTGGGCGCACCGATTGTCCCAAAAGGCGACGGATTTTTCGCGCCATTGAAATCGGCAATGAAACTCCGGAGTAGCAATATGGTCGTATAACATCTTAAGGATGGCATCGCTTTCGTTCTTGTTGAGATTCTCGATCCGCGTCGTAAAATTTTCATTCACAAACAGGGCTTTGCGTCCGGTCACCGGATGCGTTCGCACAATCGGATGCAGTGAGGAGGGATAGCTATCGTCACCATCCCGCAACTTACCCGCGTCACCAAAACGGTCACGGTGCACATGTGCTGATTCGTTCCAGGCCTTCAATCCGGACACCAACGCCTTGACCGGCTCGGACAGTGCCTCATACGCCGCATATCCACTCGCGAACATGGTATCTCCGCCGGAATCCGGAATGGTTTGTAAATGCAGAATGCTGCCCATCGGCGGCTCAAGGTCGCAGGACACATCCGAGTGCCACTTCATACCAGCAACAACTTTGGACTTCTCATCCGCATGGATAATGATGATTTCCGGATGTCCATCCGGCGCTTTCGCAGTGGGGTGAATATGCAGTTCTCCGAACAGCCGTCCGAAATTCTTATGCTCGTCGAGCGACATGTCCTGGTCGCGGAAGAAGATCACCTGATGTTTCATCAGAGCATCGTGAATTTCCTGGTAGGTCTGGTTGCCGAGCGGTTTGGAGATGTCGACTCCACTGATCTCCGCTCCGATTACGGGGGTAATCGGTTCGACCTCGATTGTTTCGTAAGTCACGCCGCGATCCTTTCCTAACTAACCTTGATAGAATGGCCGACCCGACTTGCGGATCCAAATACGGATTAGATGCCGCTTGCGTTCGAGCTCGTCCCAATCCCGGAATGCCGTGCGCCGATGCCCAAGCCGGCGATTGTTAACGATCTGAAACTGGCCACGTTCGAATTCGAACCGCTTACAGAGGTTGTCGACCTCCGTCGTTTTGCATAGCGCATCGAGGGCCTGACGCGTTTCGGCGTCCATTTCCTTCTGCAGCATCGTGTAACCATGCTCGACGAGACGAGGTGAGAAGTTAACCGAGAGCACGCCGTCCTTAATCTCAAACATCGGCTTCAAGGAAACCTCTTCGTCGCCCGGCGCATGCTCTTTTTGCCTGTCAAACCAGAAGGGCTTGAAGAGACGCGGAACGATGTCGCGATGCTCTTCCAGTAGCTTGTTGTAAACGCTCTCGAAACTGACGATACCGCTAACACCGCCCTTGCGCGCGGTCTGCAAACAAAACAAGGACACGAAGTCGGGTGGCAGATTGAAACTGTTGTCGTTGTGAAATCCTTGCCCACCGCTCGTCCAGGACGAACGGATACCGCTTCCGGGAGTGGCCTTACCACCTTTGTCCTTAATGTCGTAAACCAGAGTGCCATCCCATTTTTGAGCCACAGGGCGGCCCACAACGGACATCAGCAGCCAGTAAATCTTGGTTGCGGTATCACGGCCAAGACCGTCGACATCGAGGCGATCCACAACTGCGAAGCCCGTGCCTTCGTCGATCGCCTCACGCACCTCCGTCATCACGGCCGTACAGGCCGGCATATCGAAATCCACGGGCAAAAGAGCCTCGGTCGGCAACGGATTTGCCCGAAGCTCCCCAGCGACGGAATCGATTTCAGCGAGACAGGTGTCGTCCAACTTAAAGATACCGTTATTGGGAAACGCGGTCTTCGCGTCCCAGACCATAGGCCCGGTGAATTTTTCCTCGTGAATACCCGTCATCTTCTCGTTCCGCCCCATAGAATTCTGATCACTGAAGATAGCGCGATTGGCGAAGACCCGGTACCCTTTCACCCAAGCCGGTGCTTTTGGAGCCGGGGAACCATCTGTCCCTCAGCCACCCGGCGTATACCTATGTCCGTGCTCGTCAAAGCCGCTGGATGCAAATCAAGCAACAAGCGGCCAGCCGCCGTCCCACCCCAGAACCAATCTGCCAGATCACGGCTGGAAGCACTACCGGGCTTCGCAATGGCCGCCTCCATATAAAACGTCTTCAATTCCTCGCACCCTTGTCGAAACGCCTCTCCAACAGGCACGCCATCTTTTGGACTGTTGGGCACACCGTCGAAAGCGTCGTGCAGAAACCGCGCGATCCCCGCTATGTTGCTTCCAAGGACACCGGTTGTGGTACGGTCGCGACGCTCTAACCCCGCCTGATACCAAGGCGCTAAACCTTCAATCTCCGCCAACACGTTTGCTAACCGTTCTGGCGTGTCTTCATCCACGGGCTCCGGCAGAGAAATAGGACAGGTCCACCCCGTCAGATCCGCGCCGCCGCCGGGCGCATCATCGGGAAAATCTTCCAGTAACGGCGGCGGTCCTGCTTTCTCCAGCAACGATAGGACGTAGCGCAGGACGCGCATCTGAAAGGCCGCGTTGTCCGGTGTACCGAGGGGCCGACCCAACTCGAAAGGTACCCAGAGGAACCGCGGCGGCCGAAGACGCTCCGTATTGTCGCGTACCAGACTGATCCCGGCAGTCGACAGACCCTCTTCCTCCAAATAGTGCGCGGTCGCGCCGACGGCGCGCGTACAGTTCGGTCAGACGGGGACGAGTAAAACAGCGTTGACCCTGTCTTCCTTCAGCAAGCCCGCCAGTTCCCGCGCGGTTGG
>DJKK01000052.1 GCA_002434595.1 Alphaproteobacteria bacterium UBA6544
TGTTCCGGGTCGCCAATGCCGATGACGAGAAAATTCATAATGAAGGTAAGCCGAATCTCACGCGACTGATCGCTGAGGCCGGAGACGATTACGATCTGCCTCGTAAGACGGGTGTTCTCGGCTCACAACCGCATGCCGGGGAATGGCGCGTGAACCTGACTCAGATCAGCCGTGATGGAGCGCCTGTCGACGGTAGTGATTGGGACGACCTCGGATATGCGGAGACCGAAGGCCGACGGCAAAGCCAGGAGTACTTCCGCTTTCTGAAAGAACGGGTGCCGGGTTTCGAGAATTCGTACCTCTTGGAGACGGCGCCGCAGATCGGTATTCGTGAGACGCGCCGTATTATCGGCGAGCATGTCCTGACCGATGACGACGTGTTGTCCTGCCGTGATTTCGAAGATTCGATTGGCTGCAATGGGTGGCCGCTCGAGCAGCACCTTCAGGGGAACGCCAAATGGACGTTCCTTGCCGGGCGGGGATATCACCAGATTCCCTACGGTACGACCTTGCCGAAAGGGGTCGACAATTTGTTAGTCGCCGGTCGATGCGCGTCGACTTCGCCGGAGGGGCAAGCGTCTCTCCGGGTTAGCGGTCCGTGCTTCGCGATGGGGCAAGCGGTCGGCACAGCGGCGGAAATGGCGCGGCGCGGCGGCGTGAAGCCGGCGGATATTGACCGTAACGCTTTGCAATCACGCCTGGTATCGGACGGCGCCTTTATTGGCGACAAACAAGTTTGAATGGACATACTCGAAAGACAGGGAGCCAGAAAATGGGCGAATTCAGTTATACCGAGCGTGAGGGCCATGTCCTCACAGTGACCCTGAACCGAACGGAGCGCATGAACGCACTTCATTCGCCGGCGCATTTTGAACTCGACAAGATTTTCAATGATTTCGAGGCGGATCCCGATCTCTGGGTCTGCATCCTGACCGGTTCTGGTGACCGTGCCTTCAGCGCCGGTAACGATCTGAAGTTCCAGGCCGAAGGCGGGACGCGGGATCGCCCGAAGAGCGGTTTTGGCGGCATCACGGAGCGCTTCGATCGCACCAAGCCGATGATCGCGGCGGTGAACGGTGTTGCGATGGGCGGCGGATTCGAGTTGGCGCTCGCCTGCGATGTCATCATCGCCGCGGAGAATGCGCGTTTTGCACTCCCGGAGCCGCGGGTCGGATTGGCGGCGCTTGCGGGCGGTCTTCACCGCCTGCCGCGGGCCATTCCACAGAAGAAGGCGATGGGCATGATCCTCACTGGCCGCCATGTTCCGGCGGCGGAAGGTCTGGAAATTGGTTTCGTCACGGAACTGGTCCCCAAGGGAGAGGCATTGAGCGCTGCCAAGCGGTTCGCCGCCGAGATCGAGAAATGCTCTCCGGTCTCCATACGCACCAGCCTCGATGTGGTGCGGCGCGGCCTTGAGCATGCTTCTGTTGAAGACGCAATGTTGGCGGAGTACGAGAGTGTCACGGTGCTGCGGAACAGCGAAGACATGATCGAAGGCCCAAAGGCCTTTTCGGAGAAGCGGGACCCGAATTGGAAGGGGCGGTAGCGCGTCGCGCTAATACAGCACCTTCTCGTATTCCCGCTTGACACCCTCGTGTGATTGGGTCGGCCGGTTGCCGCCGACCTGATCCACGATCATTTGCCCGATGGTCGGCAGGGACTTGCGGTCGATCTGTACCGAGGCGTCCCAAAGGCCTGCTCGCATGATCGCCTTGGCACAGTGGAGATAGATTTCCTTCGTCTTCACCAGGATGACGGATGCCGGAAGCTTGCCTCTCATTACGAAACGCTCGCGCAATTTCGCGTCGTCGCGGAGTTCTGCGTCGCCGTTGATGCGCAGGACTTCGTCGACGCCCGGTACAAAGAAGATCGTCCCGACCGATGGATTGCCAAGAATGTTGGTCAGCGTATCCAGCCGGTTGTTGCCGGGCCGGTCGGGAATAGCGATGGTCTTATCGTCCATGACCTGAACGAAACCGGGCGCGTCACCGCGCGGCGAAATGTCGGCGATCCCATCTTCGCCCATCGTCGATATGACGAGGAACGGTGACAGCTCGATGATGCGCTTGCTGTGTGTCTCTAACTGCGGAATGACCTTCTTCGCGGCCAACTCCTTTGGCTGACGGTAGATGGTGCGCAGCTGTTCCACCGATTCGATACGCGACATGACGCGTTACCTCTTATGCTCAGAAAATCAGGACAGGTTGACTTTATTGTCGACGATGCGCTGGGTGGCGTCGAGACTTTATTTCGAAAGAGCGAGTGCCCTGTCGACCATTTCATTTCCATAGTCCCGCCTAGCCGTTTCCTCCAGCATGCGGCCATCCTCGAGGTCGCCCGCCAACTCGTCGATTCCCCGCGTCCCCGGGTCACCGAGACCACCGCCTCCGGGTGTCTCCATTCGGACGGTTTCACCGGCCTCCAGTATCAGCAGCCTTTGCTTTGGCGACATTTCTTCCTCGCGATTGGTGCCGTGGTTGCGCACGATCCGGCAATTGCCGCCGGGTTTGCCACCGTCATACCCTTCTGCTGCCGTAATGTAGCTGTCGGCACGGCCAGAGAACGTTGTACCATCTTCCAGAATTCGAACGTCGCGGGCGACGCCCATACCGCCGCGGTGCCGCCCCGCGCCGCCGGAATCGACGACCAGCGCGTATTCCTCGACCATCAACGGATATTCATGCTCAACGGCTTCCGCCGGCATGTTGAGAGAGTTCGTGATATGGCAATGCGCCCCGTCCATACCATCCAGGGCGTCGCCGGCGCCGTTCCCGCCCGCAAGGGTCTCCAGGTAGACGTAGGTACCGTCATGTTTTTTCGAGTTTCCGGAAAACACCATTGCGCCGAGAACGTCATGGCAGGACGCCATAGCGTTCTCCGGCGGCAAGAGGCCTGCGAACGCGCCAAAGATGGCCCCCGACAGTTTCTGGCACGTCGTTGTGCGCGCACCAACGGCTGCCGGATATCGAGGATTGACGATGGTGCCTTCGGGCGCAGTGAAATCGATGGCATCGAACAGCCCGCTGTTCGCCGGGAGTTCCGGGTCGAGCAATGCCTTGATCGTATAGGCGACTGTCGCCATCACCCCGGTTGGCATGATGTTGTATCCGCCGCGTGATTGCGGGCCTGAGCCCGTGAAATCGAGATGCATATGATCACCTTCGACGGTCACCGTGGCGGCCAGCGGCAACTTGTCTCCGCCAAACCCGTCATCGTCCATCCAGGTCGTGAAGCTGTGCGATCCGTCCTTTAGTTCCTCGATGCGCGATTTGAGGCGCCGGGCAGTGTAGATGAGCAGGTCGTCGACCGCCCGGTCGATGGCGTCACCGCCCATACGTTCGACCAGCGCCAGGACCTGTTCCGACCCCAGTTCATTGGTCGCGATCTGCACTTTGAGGTCGAGCAGCCGGTCTTCCGGCTCACGGGTGTTCTGGATGATGAGTTGCATCACCCCATTATCCAATTCCCCTTCGCGCACCATCTTGACTGGTGGAATCCGAATTCCCTCCTCAAAAATGCTGGCTGCGCTCGGGCTGATCGAACCAGGTACGACACCGCCAACGTCGGAATGGTGACCCAGATTAGCTGCGAAGAACTTGATTTTGCCGTCATGGAAAATGGGCGTAATGATTGAAATGTCCGGCAAGTGGGTGCCGCCGGCGAGATACGCATCGTTGCAGACGAAAGCGTCCCCCGGTTTGATTGCGTTCAGAGGGTAATCGCGCAAGATGGCGTCGACACCGCCTTTAAGAGAGCCAAGATGGATGGGGATGTGCGCTGCCTGACCTATCGATCGACCTTTGACATCAAACAGGGCGACGGAACAGTCTCGCCGTTCCTTGATGTTTGGGGAAAATGAGGAGCGCACAAGTTTGGCACCCATTTCCTCGATAATTGCGAGAACGCGGTTGTTGAAGACCTCAATCTCGATGGCGTCAATGACGCGGTCGCCGTCGGTTGCGCTCATGCGTTTTGCTCCAGTACGAGGTTCCCGATCGCGTCGACGTTCGCGCGGTATCCCGGCGGTACGACGGTGGTCGAACTCATCTCTTCGATAACGGCCGGGCCTTCGACTTGGTTGCCGGGTCCTAGGCGTGCTCGTTCGTGGACCGCGGAATCGAGCCAGCCGCCTCCTGCGCCAAAATGAACTGTCCGCGTATCGCTAAAATGACTTGTGTCTTCACCAACGCCGGTACTTTCCATCGGTGGCTTCGGCGTCTCGCCAACGGCTTCAAGACGGCAGTTCACGATCTCCACGTGGCGCTCCTGGATGTCGTAGCTGTATTGCGTCTTGTGCTCCACATGAAACGCCGAGAGGAATGCTTCGAGAGAGACGTTGTCTATCGGCTGCCCAAACGGAACGCGCACTTCGAAACTCTGCCCCTCGTAGCGCGCTTCGACGTAGCGGCGATAGGCGCGTGCGGATTCCGGAACCTTATCCTTGGCCAGCCATTCCTCTGCTTGTTTCTCGAGTTCGCCAAATGCGTCGCGCGCCTGTTGCCATCCTTTTTCTGTGGCCCGACCAAGGATCGTGCGAACGAAATCGAATGTCTGGTCCGACAGAAGGATGCCGCGGGCGCAGAGGGTCCCGGGCTCGCGCGGTACCAGAATGCGGCGACACCCGACCTCGTCGTTCACGTCGCTCGCGAGCAATGGTCCTGCACCGCCATAGGCGAACAATGAAAAGTCCGCCGGGTTGTAACCCTTGGCGGAAGCAACGGACCGGATCGCCCGGGCGATACCGGACGCTGCAACCCGGACAATGCCAATGGCGGCCTCTTCGATGGACAGACCGAGAGGGCCGGCGATCTTCTTCTCGACCGCCGTGCGGGCGCCGGCCGCGTCCATTGTCATTCGGCCTGCGAGCAGGGCGCCGGGATTGAGGCGGCCAAGTGTGATGTTGGCATCTGTCAGCGTCACCTCTTCGCCGCCGAGACCATAGGCGACAGGCCCCGGATCCGCACCGGCGCTCTGCGGGCCTACCTTGAGGGCACCACCCCCGTCGATCCAGGCGATGCTGCCGCCGCCGGCCCCAATGGCGTTGACGTCGACTGCGGGTGATTTTACCGGATGCCCGGCAACTGAGCGTTCAGACGTAAAGAGCGGTCTGCCGTCCAGGACCAGCGATACGTCCGTGCTAGTACCGCCGACATCGAATGCCAGGATGTCCGGATGGCCCGCCGCCTTGGCGACCGCCGCAGCGCCAACGACACCCGCTGCCGGTCCCGACAGGCAGGTTCGTACGGGGAACGTCGCGGCGGCATCGACACTCAGAAGGCCGCCGTTGGAATGGATGATGTACGGTTCCCGATCAATCCCGTAACCCGTGACCCGGTCTCGGAGCTGCCCGATATAGGTTTGCATGCGTGGGCCGACATAAGCGTTCACCGTCGTCGTTGAGGTGCGTTCGTATTCACGGAATTCGGGCAGCACGTCGCTCGACAGGCTGACGAAGGCGTCGGGCAGTATGCGCCTGACAATCTCACCCGCCTGGCGTTCGTGCTCGGGAAATCGATAGGAGTGCAGGAAGCATATAGCGACGGCAGATACGCCGGAATCGCTTAGTTTCCTTGCCGCTTTCTCGACGGCATCAAGGTCCAGTGGGTGCAGTACGCGGCCGTCAACGGCCACACGTTCGGCGATCTCAAATCGGTGAGCCCGCCGTGCCAACGGTTCCGGTCGGGTGACCGTATAGTCATATAGGTGTGGGCGGATCTGCCGGGCGATCTCAAGTACATCTCGAAATCCCTTGGTGGTTAATAGCCCGATTGTAGGCGCCCGGCGCTCCAACAGCATGTTAAGGGCCACCGTGGTGCCGTGGCCGAGATAGGCGACGTCAGCCGGATCGATCGAATGTTCCGCGATCAGGTCGGCGAGACCGTTCCCGACTGCTTCCGATGGATCGGAAGGGGTCGATGGAGTTTTGTGGTAATGGAGTTCGCCCTTTGCCTCGTCGAGCAAGGCGAAGTCAGTGAAAGTGCCGCCGACATCGACGCCTATTCGGTACATATCTGATTTCCTGGAAACGCTAGCGGATTGTCCATCCGCCATCGATGGTGAAGGCGGCACCGCGCATGGCCGCCCCGGCGTCGCTGCAGAGATAGACGGCGGCCGCAGCTATTTCCTCGACGGTTATGAAACGCTTGAATGCCTGATGGTAGGGCATTTTCTGTTCCAGAAATTGGTCGATTATTTCTTCCTTATCTCGTCCCCGCTCCTTTGCAAACGTATCGATGCGGTGTTCGCTGAAGTTGGTGCGTACGGTGCCAGGGCAGATCGCATTGCAGGTAACGCCGGTCATGATCGTCTCAAGGGCGACCGCTTTGGTTAGGCCCATCACCGCGTGTTTCGACGCTGTGTAACCCGACGTGTTCGGCGAGGTGATCTGGGAATTGACCGATGCCGTGTTAATGATCCTGCCCCAGTCGCGCGCCTTCATCTGCGGCAGGACATGCTGGATTGCGAGCATGGCCGACGTCACGTTCACCGCGAACATGTCGTTCCATACCTCAAGGGGGAACGCCTCCATGGGAGCACGATGCTGCATGCCCGCATTATTGATGAGGATATCGACCTTGCCGAAGGCGTCATCGGCTGCATCGATCATCGCCTTGATCTCGTCTGGTTTCCGCATATCAGCGCCGTGGTAAATGGCCGTCACACCGAAATCATTTTCTAAGGCGGATCGGCTGGATTGAATCTCAGCTGCATCCCCGAAACCGTTCAACAGTATCGCGCAGCCTTCCGCAGCCAGCGCACGTGCATAGCCAAGGCCGATCCCGCTCGTGGATCCTGTGATGACGGCCGCCTTACCGTCGAGAAATCTGCCCATTGTCATCGATCCATATTGGTTTCCGGTACCGGCAAAAAGCTATGTCGCAGGGTGATATGGGAAACCGGCCGTGAATTGCGTGCGGCCTGTATGGCTGGCACTATGACTTCAGTATTCCGATCCTGGGAGCATTCCTGATTGTCCGCAACGAGTTTGCCTGATGACCCGAACGCCTTTGAGCAGGCGATATCCCGGGGTGTCCGATATTGGCGTCGTATTTCGGGCGGTGGTGGCGACGGAAAGACGCGGCGTGTGATCGTCGACCTGCTAGTTGATCATCCGGTCTACTACCTCGGTAATCTTGTCCTCGCGAAATACCTCGAACTGACGCGGGGTTTGAAACCTTGGGCGCTAGTCTCAAGTGCAGAAGACAAGAAGATCATCCTGCTCGCGCGCAGTTTTGGGATCGAGCAGTTCACTTTCGTCCGCGATGAGGTGGCTAGGGAGGCGCGTCCGGAAGCGGCGCAGATTCTGACCCAGTTCGATGGTCAGTCCGGGCACGCACTCCGTCGGCGCGTACTGGGCGTCAATATCAACGGCCTGCCGGTGGGGGATTTGCTTTATGACACCTACTTGCGGGAGACGCATCAGGTCACGCTCAGCGATGTCGATGACGATCTGCGCGCTTATACCGCAATGGCGATCAATTACTACGCGCTGTACGACCAATTGCTGTCGGATGAGGACGTCGGTGCCGTCGTATTGGGGCATCTCGTTTACCTGCGGTTTGGCATGTTAGCGCGGGTCGCGGCAGCGCGCGGCGCGGAGATACTCGCACGCTATGGCGGCAAGGGTATGCGCGTGCAACGCCGGCGCGGCATCGAGGCGGTAACGGACGTGATGACCCGCGTTGAGCCAGCCCTTGTCAACGGCATACAGGCGAACGAGGGGAGCGATGCTGTGCGTCTTGGCAAGCAGACCCTGGTACGCCGAATGGGGGGTGAGGGCAACGAGTTCGAGTATCTGAACGAGGAAGGATATTCGCCCGCACGACGACGGCTGTCCGCGGACGTGTTATCGCGTTCCATGGGGCTCGACCCGGAACGGCCTAAAGGCCTACTCATGTTGCATGCCTTTCCGGATGCCAACCACTTTTCTCCGGGATTGCTTTTTGACGATTTCTACGATTGGTACCTGAAGACATTGGAAATCGCGTTCGAGCTTCGCGAGATTGACTGGTTGATCAAACTGCATCCTAATCTTGCGTATTACACCGACGACACCGGGCCCGCGGAGCTCGCAACTGATTCCGCGTCGCGGTTTGAGCATATCCACGTGGTGCCCGAAGGTTTGAATACAGCGAGCCTCGCGGACATGACCCGGTTCTTGATCACCGTCAACGGCAAGGCCGGGCTAGAGTTCGCGGGTTGCGGTGTGCCTGTAGTCTTGGGAGGACGCAGCTTCTTCGCGGGAAACGGCTTCAGCGACGAGCCGAACGATGCCTCGGCGTATGCTGCCGCACTGGCATCTGGGCCGCAGCTTGCACTCAACACGGAACAACGCGAACGGGCGTTGATTGCGAACGATTTGTTCTATCGCCGTCTCGTCGTCGATTGTCGTTTTCTGCCGGATACGGCGTACAATTTTTGGAAACCGTTCGATGAAGGCGCATTCTGGCGCGGGTATGTTGATGCCATGGAGAGCGGCAGTGTTGAAGACGATTCTGTCTACTCGGCCATGACCACCGCGTTTGAAACCGATTCAGATACGTTCCTGCGGCCGTTGTGATGGTCTAAAGCGGGTTACACCTTAAGAGAGGTCAGCTTATGCTGGAACTGCCGCTTACTGTACTCACTCATCGGGTCTTCCCGGAAACCCTGGCGATGCTGTCGGGCCGCACAAAGGTGCTAATGAACGACACGCTGGGCACTTTGCCACCGGATGAGATCGTGACGCTGTGCCGGGAAGCG
>DJKK01000326.1:0-20710 GCA_002434595.1 Alphaproteobacteria bacterium UBA6544
GTCCCTGCAAACCGGCCTCGGCAAAGCTAACTCAAACAACTAGAAGGCGCACGGCGCGCCGTCGCCATAGACAGACTGCAAGAAGGAAGGTCAGCGATGGAACTCGGATATGTCGGATTGGGTGCGATGGGTGGTGCCTTGGCGCGCCGGTTGATGTTATCTCACAAGCTCAGGGTTTTGGATTTACGGCCTGAAGCGGTCGCTGAGTATGCGGAAAACGGAGCTATTCCAGCGCAAGACGGCACCTCGTTGGCGCGGGAAAGCGATATCGTGCTCCTTTGTCTGCCGCGGTCCGCCGATGTGCGCGAGGCGATCTTTGGCGCTGGGGGGCTCGCCGAAGGACTGTCGCCTGGCAAGATTGTTGTTGATCAGACGTCGGGCAATCCTGACGACACAAGAGCCATGGCTGCAGAACTGGCGGAGCAGGGAATTACATTGATCGACGCACCGGTTTCAGGGGGACCTGCCGGCGCCGATGCGGGGACCATCGCCATCATGGTGGGGGGGGCACAAGACGCGTTTGCCAAGGTGCGGCCGTATCTCGAATCGATCAGCCCGAATATTGTGCATTGTGGTCATATCGGAAACGGTCATGTCGTCAAGCTGGTCAACAACACAATCGCTGCCTGCAATCGGCTGGGAATGCTGGAAGCCGTCGCGATGGGACGGAAATACGGCCTCTCGCTAGAAACCATGAGCGACGTGATCAATAAGTCGTCGGGGCGAAGCGGTGCGACCGAACGATTGCTGCCGGCGATGATTGCCGGTGAAGAAAGTTCGAACTTTGCGATGGGTCTGATGCTTAAGGACGTCAGCCTTGCGACACAGCTTGGCCTGAATTGCGGTGCTCCGATGTTTTTACATAACGTTGTACGGGGTCTGTTGCAGCAGGGCGTCTATGAGCATGGTGGTGATGCCAATCTGGATGAGATAATTCCCATTCTTGAAGCGATGGCGGATACGAAGTTTGTCGAGTAGCGCGATTCCACATCACAACACCATTCCGAATAGGAATAGATAGATGAAATCGGCTCTGTACGAACGTTTTGGGATCGATTTTCCGCTGTTTGCCGTCACCCATTGCCGTGAATTGCCGCTGACGTGAAGAACGCGGGTGGATTCGGCGTTCTCGGTGCGGTGGCGCACACACCGGAGACACCAGAAATAGATCTTAAATGGATCGATAAGCAGGCTGAGTGAAAACCATACGGGGTCGACCTGCTTATTTCCAATAAGCTTTTAGGAAAGGGTGGTAGGCTTTCGGCCGCCGACTATGAGGCACGAGTACCGCCCGAACATCGGCTATACATGGCTGAGCTGCTGGAACGCCATGAAATAAATACTGGATATTTATTGGACGACGCGGGCGACAGCAGCTACGGGGATAATTTTCGTGCGACGGGCGCGTCATGGACGTCGCGTTCTCTCATCCGATCTCTATTATCGTAAACGCACTTGGTGTCCCGCCTGACTACATGGTGGAAGAGTCACGGCGTCACTGCCGGTGCTTTGACGGGTGCAAAAGAACACGCAATCAAGCACGCAGAGGCGGTCGTAGATGTTTTGATCTTTTCCGGAACGGAAGCTGGCGGACATTGCGGGGAAGTGTCGACAATGGTCTTGATCCCGGAGGTCGTTCGCGTCATGGAGGCGCATCCGAATGAACAAATTCTTGCAGCCGGGGGAATTGCGACCGGTCGCTAGATCGCTGCTTGTATGGGCATGGGTGCGGCGGGTGCCTGGACGGGTTAGGTATTGTTAAACACCGCCGAGGCGGAGACCATTCCGACCGTAAAACAGAAAATGCTGGCTGCTGGATCGCGAGATACGGTCCGCTTACGCAGCCGAAGGGGCAAGCCTACCCGCCAACTACAGTGGAGTTGGACGGACGCTTGGCATTCCGAGGCGTGCCGGATTCGCTGTCGATAACAGTACGAGGGTTAATCTCACTGCCCGCCATAACAAAGATCGATAAGTTGCCGGAGAGCGGCCATGCCGGTGCCAAATAATTGGCGGCGTAATATGTGGGTCAGGCTGTTGGGTCGATTAATACGGAGCAATCCGCGCGTTCCGTCGTCTACGACTTCACGGAGGACTTTGGGGAGGCGGTTCAGCGGCTCGCTGGAACGGTCGCGGAGTAGATTTTAGAAAGTAGAATTGAGGGGCAGTCTCAAACAGAAATTCTCGAGCGCCGGTGCATCTATGGACAGCAGAATACGCGCTCAATTATAACGAATTTCGGATGAAATGCTTTGCCAAAGGCTGTAGTGTTTCCTGCCGTGACGTAAGTGGTTTCTGGATGCTCCGGAGCAGTAGGGATAGATTAGAAATGGCCAATTCGTCTATGAATGAAGCGCCTGAATTTGAGAAATTTGCTGTCGGGCAGCCGGTCTCCCGGCTTGAAGACCCGATGTTGCTCCGCGGTGACGGGATTTATACGGACGACGTCGGTTTGGATGGGCAAGCGTATGCCTATGTCTTCCGGTCGCCGTATGCGCACGGCTCGATCTGTAAATTGGACGTATCGCAAGCAGCGAACGCTCCTGGCGTTCTTACGGTCCTTACGGCGGCCGATATGGAAGACGCCGGCGCAAACCTGCTGTTCTGTCGATTAAATACGGTGAGCCGGGACGGTTCGCCTATGATCAAACCCGATCGTCCCTGTCTCGCAAGGGGAAAGGTGCGCTATCGGGGCGAGGCGATCGCTGTGGTCGTCGCCGAAAGTATTGCCGAAGCGAAAGATGCGTCCGAGCTGATCGAAATGGACATCGACGTTCTACCCGCTGTTACGGATTCAAGAAAAGCATTAGCCGATGGTGCACCGCAGCTGCATGACGCGGCTGCAAATAACCGGGCGCTCGACTGGGAGTACGGTGATGAAGCGGAGGCCGAACGAATTTTCTCCAAAGCCCATCATGTGACGACTCTGACCATACGGAACAATCGAGTGGCAGTCTCGCCGATTGAGCCGCGCGCGGCAGTTGGAGAGTTTGACCCGGATACGGGCCGCTACACTCTCCACGTTCCGACACAAGGTGTCTTCGGTTATACGACGGATATGGCCGAACAGGTCCTCGGTGTATCGAGGGAGAATCTGCATGTTGTAACCAATCGTGTTGGCGGTTCATTCGGTATGAAGTCGGCACCCTATCCGGAGTATGCTCCCGTCCTGGTAGCGGCGCGGCGTCTTGCGCGTCCGGTGAAATGGTGCGACGAACGTAGTGATAGTTTCCTCTCCGACCAACACGGTCGTGACGGTTGGGCCGACGTGTCACTGGCCTTCGACAGTGAGGCCAGAATCCTGGGCGCGAAAGTCATCAGTTACGGAAACGCGGGTGCATATTTCAGCGCCGTCGGGCCGAACATGTATACCAACAATATCCAGCGTAATTTCCCGAGCGTCTATCGGTTGCCGATGCTGTATGCGCGGTCGCACGCGGTCTTCACGAACACAACGCCGATTGGCGCGTTCCGGGGTGCAGGTCGACCTGAAGCGGTCTATTTCATGGAGCGGCTGATTGATACTGCGGCCCGCGAAATGGCCGTCGACCGTATCGAATTGCGCCGCCGCAACGCGCTGCAACCGGATGAAATCCCCTATACCGCTGCGGGCGGGCTGGAATACGACAGCGGCGATTTCCCGGCCGTTCTCGACAAAGCCTTGGCCAGCGCCGATTGGGAGGGTTTTGAAGAACGCCGGCAGGCATCGGCCGAGAAAGGACTACTCCGCGGGCTCGGGGTTGCGACGTATCTTGAGGCGACAGGTGCGCCCGCGCGGGAGATGGGGCGTCTCAGGTTTGAGGAAGACGGGACCGTTACCATGGTCACCGGATCGCTCGACTACGGTCAGGGGCACGCCGCGTCGTTCGCGCAAGTTGTCGGCTCGACGCTTGGTATCCCGATCGAACGGTTTGGCCTCATTCAGGGCGACAGCGATGAGTTAATTGCAGGGCAGGGGTCCGGCGGCTCGAAGACGATGATTTCCGGCGGAACGATAATGCTGCATACCGCGGAGAAGGTGATCGAGAACGGGCGCCAGATTGCGGCGCATGTTCTCGAAGCGTCTCCGGTCGATATCGAGTTCGATGCCGGCCGGTTTACGGTTGTGGGAACCGACAAGAGCATCTCCATCCTTGGGCTTGTGGAGGAGGCGCGCCAAGGATTGCCGGCGGACGTGCCGCAATCCCTGGATGCAGAAATTATCGAGACGCCGCCGCCCTCGGCATTCCCCAACGGATGCCATGTTGCTGAGATCGAGATCGACCCCGAAACCGGAACCTTGTCTGTCGACCGATATACAATCGTGGACGACTTCGGCAATCTGATAAATCCGATGTTGGTCGAGGGTCAGGTGCACGGAGGTATAGCACAAGGTTTCGGTCAGGCCGTGATGGAGGACATTCTCTACGATGATGATGGTCAGTTGATTACCGGAACGTTCATGGACTACGCCATGCCGCGCGCGGCGGACCTGCCGAATTTCGAGTTCGATTCGCATCCCGTGCCGGCAACGACCAATCCGCTGGGTGTGAAGGGCTGCGGCGAGGCGGGGTGTTCGGGGTCTCTGCCGTCCATCATGAATGCGGTCGCGGATGTGCTGATGCGTGAGACGGGGGCATTGCATCTCGATATGCCGGCGACACCAGAGCGCGTTTGGCGGGCCTTGCACCAAGGGCGCGTCGAGTGAACGTGCCCGATTATGTCGTGGTTGGCGCGGGATCGGCAGGTTGTGCGGTTGCCTGTCGGCTAGTTCAGGGAGGTGCGCGAGTAGCGCTTCTCGAAGCGGGTCCCCGTGATACAAGTTGGCGCATTCATGTACCTGCAGCCCTGCGGCCGCTTTTGAACGATCCTGCGGTGAATTGGAACTACAAGACCGAACCGGTCGAAAGTACCGCCGGTAGGCAGGTCAGCCTTCCGCGCGGCAAGGTTCTCGGCGGTTCGAGTTCTATCAACGGCATGTTGTATGTTCGCGGTAATCCTGCGGATTTCGATGGTTGGGCACAACGCGGTTGCCGGGGTTGGTCCTATCAGGAAGTGTTGCCCTACTTCAGAAGTTCGGAAAACTACAAGCAAGGCGGCGATACAGAATTTCGTGGCGATGATGGGCCGCTTGAGGTTGAGGACTATCGAACCGTTCTGCCGCTGACACACCGGTTCGTGCGCGCGGCCCAGGAAGCAGGTCATCCCTTCACTCCTGACTACAACGGAGCCCAACAGGAGGGTGTCGGCTATTCCCAGATGACCCGCCGCGGACGCTTCCGGGGCTCGACGGCGCAGACTTATCTGCGAGCGGTGAAAGGTAATCCAAACTTAGAGATTATCACCGGTGCACGAGGTAGCCGCTTGATCTTCGTGGGGCGGAAGTGCGTCGGGATCACGTACCGTCAGGACGGATCGGAGAAGGAAGTCCGCGCGGCGAAAGAGGTGGTTCTCTGCGGCGGCGCCTACAATTCGCCTCATCTGCTGCAGATTTCTGGCATTGGACCGGGCAATCATCTTCGCGAAATCGGTGTCGACGTTTTGCACGACTTGACAGGGGTTGGCGGCAATCTGGCAGACCACTGGGGCGCCCGTATAAAGCACAACGTGCGTGCCAGTGAGATAACCATGAATCAGTTGTCGCGGCTTCCGAGGGTCGTCCCGGAAATTGCGAAATTCTTCCTGTTTGGCAACGGCGCTCTGACTTTTGGTGTGACCAGCGCAATTGTGTTCTGTCGCAGCCGTGAAGGCCTGGCGAGTCCGGACGTGCAACTCTCATTCACGCCAGCGACTCCGATTGATACCGGACAGGGCGCGTTGGAAAAGGACCCTGGGTTCCAGATCACCGCGATTCCGGTGCGTGCGGAGAGCCGCGGCCATGTCATGGCGCGAAACGCCGACCCGATGGATGACCCGGCGATCACTCCGGCATATCTCACTGACGAGAATGATATCGATGTAGTGGTTTCCGGCATCGAGAAGGTGCGGGAGATCTGTAAAGCGGCACCACTGAAAGAGGTCAGTCTTGGCGAGTTAGCGCCGGGACCTGACGTTCGGACGCGCGATGAAATTCGGCAGTTCATGCGCGAGCATGGCGGCACGATCCACCACCCGGTCGGAACCTGTAAGATGGGTGAGGATTCTGCCGCGGTCGTTGATCACCGCCTCTGCGTGCACGGTGTCGAGGGGTTACGTGTTGCCGATGCGTCTATCATGCCGACGCTGACGACGGGAAATACGAACGCGCCGACGATAATGATCGGCGAGAAGGCCGCTGCGATGATGCTCGAAGATGCGAAAGGATAGAGCGTATGTCCGAGTATACTGAAGAATCTGTCCGCGCTGAGCTGCGCGCTTGGCTTGAGGAGAATTGGGATCCCGATCTCAGCCTTCTGGAGTGGAGGAATATCCTCGTGGACTCGGGGTGGGGTATGCCGCAATGGCCGAAAGAATGGTTCGGGCGCGATCTGCCCGTCGGCTTACTGCGCATTGTGGATGAGGAGTTCAAGCGCGTTGATGCCATCACGGTAGCGCGCAAAGGAGCGACGACCCTAGCCGGTTCTACGGTACTCGCGCACGGTTCTGACATGCTGCGGGAAAAATTCCTGCATCGCAGTCTCACAGGCGAAGATTCTTGGTGCCAGCTGTTCAGCGAACCTGGCAATGGGTCAGATCTTGCAGGTGCGATGACTAGGGCGGACCGCCAGGGCAACAAGTATGTTGTTAACGGGCAAAAGGTCTGGACGACCAGCGCGCATCTTGCCGACTTCGGCCTTCTTCTGGCCCGGACAGATCTCGACGTGCCGAAGCATGACGGTCTCAGTTACTTTATTATGGATATGCGCCAGCCGGGCGTTGAGGTCGTTCCTCTGCGCCAAATGAACGACCACGCGTCGTTCAATCAAGTCTTCATGACCGATGCGGAAGTGCCGCCGGAGTATCTCCTTGAGAACGAAGGTGACGGTTGGAAAATAGCGACGACAACCTTAATGCACGAACGTCGCAATGCGGATTCAAATCGCCGTAAGGTGGAGCCAACCAAACGTCCGGAGCGAATTTTTCAGGAAGAAGCGGCGGAAATCGCGACTTCGATGGCGCCTTATACTTGGTACCCGCAGCGTACCGGTCGGGCAGACCTGATAATTGAACGGGCCCAGGAAGCAGGCTGCAACGAGGACCCCGTAGTTCGCCAGGAAATCGCCAAACTGATGACGATGTCTAAGGCGGCGGAGTGGACGTCTAAACGGGCACGTGCCGCACAGGAACAAGGGCGCGCGCCGGGACCGGAAGGTTCCCTCGGCAAGCTAGCAGCAAGTGAAGTCGCGCGGGCGGCCAATCGCGTCCATACGATGATCAATGGTGCAGGTGCTATGTTGTCGGGTGCCGACAGTCCGAGCGACGGGCTAATCGCGGAAGTTCTAATCTCTACACCTGCGATTTCGATTGCCGGCGGCACCGACGAAATTCAAAAGAACATCATCTCAGAACGCGTTCTAAAGATGCCGAAGGAGCCACGCTTCGACACGGACCGGCCATATCGTGAAGTGCCGAAGAACGCGTTGCCGCAGAAATAGTCACCTTCATCTCAGCCCAGGAGGCATAGGCCCAGTGTACGAAGAATTTGCCGAAGAGCACCGCATGGTCATCGATCTCGTCGAGAAGTTTGTCGAGAACGAGTTGATGCCGTTCGAAAAAGTCATCATGGAGCGGGAAGCGGGCGGCGGAAAAGCCTCCTTATTGCCGGAGGAAGAAGAACCGCTGCTCGCCAAATGCAAGGAGCTGGGGCTTTGGGCGCTTGATGCACCGGAGGAGATGGGAGGTTCCGAACTGCCGCCGACGGTGATGCTGGCGATAAATGAGAAGCTCTGGAGTACGGTGACACCATTCACCTTCCCGCCGGATTCTCCGAACTTGCTGATGCTCGACAAGGTCGCGACGCCCGAGCAGAAGGCCAAGTACATGGAACCCTATGCGCAAGGAGTCATGAAATCCTGCATCGCGATTTCGGAACCAGGTGCGGGCGGCGATCCGGCACATATGCGGACGCGCGCAATCAAGGACGGCGAAGACTGGGTCATAAACGGCCGCAAAATTTGGGTGTCTAACGTGCCGGCGGCCGACTTCACCATCCTGATGGCAGTCACGGACCCCGAGAAAGGGGCCCGGGGCGGTATTACCGCCTTTATTGTCGATAAGGATACCCCCGGCTTCGGCATCGAGCGGGAAATTCCGATGCTTGGCGGATCGCGCACATATGAGTTGGTGATGGACGACATGCGCTTGCCGCAAAGTCAGGTCTTGGGTGAGGTCGGCGAGGGTTTCGCACCGATGCAGATGCGGCTTACCGTGCGGCGGCTGGAGATGGGTGCGCGGTGCATCGGAATGGCGGAACGTGCGTTGAAAATGATGTGCGAGCATACGCAGCAGCGGGAAACGTTCGGCGTCATGCTCTCGGATCGTCAAGCAATTCAATGGTGGATCGCAGATGCGGCCACGAAAATTCACACGACTCGTCTGCTGATGAATGACGCGGCACACAAGGCGGAGCGCGGAGAGGATATTCGCACAGCCGCTTCCATGTTGAAGGTATACGCGACCGAAATGGCGACGGAAGTTCTCGACCACGCCATGCAGAGTTTCGGTGCAATGGGAATGACCCGGGAACTGCCGCTCGCGATCATGTCGCAACGTGTTCGGCTTGCACGAATTTACGAAGGTCCAACGGAGGTCCACCGCATGGTGATCGCGCGGCGCACGTTGAGGAAATACGCATAGGGGGATTGAGCTGCAAGGCGTCGTCTTTCTGGGAGACCGCAAACTGGAGCTTATGGATTCCCGGACCCGACAACCGGGCCGCGCGCTATGGTTCTCGCAATCAAGGCGTCCAGGATGTGCGCTACGGGTCTGGGCCATATCGCCGTGAACTGAAACTCGGTAGTCGTGTGAACTCAGGCGTCAGCCGAATCGATGGCCCTGTCGTTGCTGGGCATGAACCATGCGGTGTCGTCGCGGAAGTCGGTTCCGCAGTCAATGAGCATGAAGCGAAAGTTGGCCAACGGGTGATGGATCATCACTACGATGGCTGTGGCACATGCCGGCACTGTAAATCCGGATGGTCGCGCAATGTGTTTGGATGGCGCGGTCGTTTGCGGGTTCGGCGGGCACGGCGCCCATGCCCTGTACGTGACGGTGCCGGCGCACACGCTTGTACTGCTGCCCGATGATCTGTCCTTCGGAGCCCGTGTGCGGTACGGGAACGGCCTATGGTGCGTTGAAGCGCCTGGGGATGAGACTCGTCATCTTTGGCCAGGGCTCGGTCGGTGGCATGCAGCTGGCGGCGCGATGGGTGTTCGCGTGATAGGAGCTGACAATTCCGGGGACCGGCGTCAGATGGCGCTGGAGAAGGGCGCGGATGTGGCGATCGATCCGTCGGTGGATGACGCTGTCCAGGCGATCTAGGATCTGACGCATGGGGAGGGTACCGACCAAGCGCTCGATGCGACGACGTCGTCGGATGCGCGGCGCAACGCCGTGCGCAGCACACGCGCTTGGGGGACCGACTGTTTGGTCGGCATCGGTTGCGAGGTGACGCTTGGGGTGTTGCCCGATCTTATTCATCGCCAAATTACGCTGGTCGGCCATTGGACCTTCTCCAAGCTCGCTCAGGCCGATTGCGCGCGGTTTGACTCGGATCGTAAGATCGATGTGGACAGTCTTTTCACGCACAAATGGGCGCTCGAACAAGCTGAAGAAGCCTGCGCGCTTTTCGATCAGCAAAAGACGGGGAAAGGCGTGTTCCTGCCGTCCTAGATAACGCCGCGCTTCTTGAGTTCGTTAAGTTTCGCGCCGTCAAGATCGAGGAGGCTGCTGTATATTTCTGTGTTGTGATGGCCTAGAGGTGCGCCGCCTTCGAGTTGTGGCAATGCACCGCCGGAAAATTCGATGGGAAAGCCTGAAATGATGCCGGCCTCGATGGGCTCTTCCGATCCATGCCGGCGCATTGGTTTTAGGGTGCCCCGATCGCGGAAGTGTGTGTCCTCGATAGCCTCCGGTAAGGTGCGTGCGCGGGCGATTGGAACGCCGACGGCCTCCAGACGGGAAATGGCGTCAGCGCAATTAAATCGCGTGAAACGCTTCTGAATTTCGACCCTGAGATCGTCGATATTGGATTCGCGATCGGTCGGCGTGGAGAACCGTGGCTCTTCCATAAGTTCCTCGCCGCCGATGACCTTGAAGAGTGCTTCGAGACGCGTGGTGGTGCCGACCGTGATTATGACGTCGCCGTCGCTTAGGCGATAAAGTCCGGTAGCGCTGCCGCGACTGTCATTGCCAGCCCGGACGGGTAGACCGTCACGCAGGACATATTCCATCGGTTCCATGAACATCAGTGTCGCCAATGTGTCGATCATCGATGCGTCCAAGTATTGTCCCTCGCCGGTCTTCTCCTTGTGGCGGAGCGCGCCGAGGATTGAATAGGCGGCGTAAAGAGGCGTTACCAAATCTCCGACGAAGACACCTATTCGAGTCGGTGGACCGTCCGTTGCACCGTTCATATCCATAATGCCGGACATTGCCTGGATTTGATGATCGTGCGCCGGGAGGTCCTTATAGGGGCCGGTCTGGCCGTAGCCGGCGATGGAACAATAGACGATACCCGGGTTGACCTTTGCGACTTCCTCATAGCCGAGACCAAGACGTTTCATCGACCCTGGCGACAGGTTCTCGATGACGACATCCGATTGCCTTGCGATTTCCAGGAACATTTGTCGCCCGTCGGGATCTTTGAGATTTAATGTTACGCTCTTGACCCCTTCGGAACGCTTGAGAAACCGTATCGAAAGGTCTTCATCGGTGCGCCGTTCCGGGTGTATCCCCTCTGGCCCCGCAAACGGGCCAACGTTGCGGATTGGGTCTCCGACTTCGGGCATTTCGACCTTGATGACCTCAGCACCGAAACGTGCCAGCGTCATACTGAGAAAAGGGCCTGCCAGGAAAACGGTGACGGAGAGAACTCGGATATCTTCGAGCGGTTTCATCGGATTGCCTTGCGTTGCGCGAGCTTGGCCTAAAAAGCCTGATGATTAAGTTAGATGCGGGCTACGTTGATCCTAGTAGGATGGAAGAGGCGTTTCAGCCGTCCAGCCGGTTGAAAAGATAAGGGAGGTTGATGCGGATTTCGAATTTACTGATGAGCAACGGCTGCTTCGTGATCAGGCATGGCGGTTCCTTGGCGATAACGCACCGCCTGGCGCCGCGCGGGCGGTTCTCGATAACGGTATTATCTCTTTCGACAGGAACTTAAAGACCGCAATCGCGGAACTGGGCTGGATGGGTTGCATCATTCCAGAGCTATACGGCGCCGCCGTTATGATCTGGGGAGACTTATGCGTTATAGCGGAAGAACTCGGCCGTTCCCTCGCACCGACGCCGTTTGCGTCATCCTATTACCTTGCGAACGAGGCCATTTGGATTGCAGGCACCGAGGATCAGAAGCAGGATTTCTCGCCGTAGCGGGCTGATGGCTTCTTGATTGGCGCCTTCGCGATGGCACATTGAGGCGCGATGACTGAGGTGCGCGTATAAAGCGACACAGCCCCCTAGAGTCGGACGAAAAAAAGCGATATATCACGCCCGGCTACAGAGTTTCTCGAATGGCAGGCAAGAACCAATTTCACGAGAATTTAGCGCGCGAGCACGATGTCGCGCACTCAAGTGATCGCGCCTTCGGTATTGTCTTCACCGTAGTGTTCGCAATTATCGGTTGCTGGCCGTTGATTTCGCTTGAAAACGTACGCTGGTGGGCGCTCGCGATTGCAGCGGCATTCTTGGTTTGTGCGCTTTTTCGACCGGCATTGCTCGGGCCACTGAACCGGTTGTGGGCCAAGTTCGGGTTGCTGCTGCACAGAATTGTCAATCCATTGATGATGGGACTTATTTTTTATCTCACGGTTCTGCCGACAGGTATTGTGATGCGCCTCCTCGGCAAGGATTTGCTCAATTTGAAATGGGATTCCGGGGCAGATACCTATTGGGTGGAGCGGGATCCGCCCGGACCATCGCCGGAATCGATTAAGAACCAGTTTTAGGATACAGTAGATGAGCTTTTTGAAGGAATTGTGGGCGTTCTTGAGGATCAGGAAGAAATTCTGGCTCTTGCCGATTCTATTGCTCATGACAGTATTTGGTGGCCTCATTGTGCTCACACAAGGCAGTGCGGTGGCACCGTTTATTTACACAATCTTTTAGGCTCGATCTCAAGAACAGCTGGAGCTCCAATTGCGCATCGTCGGAATTTCCGCGTTCTACCATGACAGTGCGGCGGCACTGGTCGAAGACGGTGACATCGTGGCGGCGGCTCAAGAGGAACGCTTCACGCGTAAGAAGCATGACGCGTCCTTCCCCGAAAACGCACTGAGATATTGCCTCGCGGAAGCGGGCGTCGAGTTGGACGCGATCGACTACGTAGCCTTCTACGACAAACCGTTCTTGAAGTTCGAGAGGTTGTTGGAAACCTACGTCGCATTTGCGCCGCGCGGCTTTCGAAGTTTCGCGATGGCAATGCCGCTGTGGCTAAAAGAGAAACTCTTCCAGAAGAATCTGCTTCGAGACCGATTGCGGGATCTCGAACCAGAATTTGACTGGGAGAACAAGCTGCTCTTTGCCGAACATCATCAAAGCCATGCGGCCAGCGCATTCTTCCCGTCGCCATTTGAAGAGGCGGCCGTCCTGACAATGGACGGCGTTGGGGAATGGGCGACGACCTCGATGGCGATCGGTTCTGGGAACAACCTCGAGATGGTGAAGGAAATCCATTTTCCGCATTCACTCGGCCTCTTGTATTCCGCCTTCACTTACTACACCGGATTTCGGGTTAATTCGGGCGAGTATAAGGTGATGGGGTTGGCGCCTTACGGACAGCCCGTGTATCGCGATCTCATTCTCGATAATCTAATCGACCTCAAGGCCGACGGGACGTTTCGGCTGAATATTGACTACTTCGATTATTGCACCGGCCTCACCATGACGAACGCGCGGTTCGATGATCTTTTCGGCGCGCCGCCGCGTAGCCCGGAATCGCTCCTGGATCAGCGCGACATGGATCTTGCCGCGTCAATACAAGCCGTAACCGAAGAGGTCGTCCTGCGATTGGTGCGGTCGATTGTCGAAGAAACCGGGATCAAGAACGTCTGCCTTGCGGGCGGTGTAGCGCTGAATTGCGTGGCGAACGGAAAAGTACTGCGAGACGGTGCTGCGGACGGAATTTGGATACAGCCGGCAGCAGGCGATGCGGGTGGTGCGCTCGGTAGTGCGTTGGTGGCGGCACATCTCCTGAACGACGTGCCGCGCCGCGTAAACGGCGCGAGAGACCGGATGAGGGGGAGTTATTTAGGCCCCGAATTTTCGCAGCAAGAGACCGAAGCAAGACTTTCGGAAATGGGTGCCGTCTGGTCCGCAGTTGAAGATGACGAAATGATCGCCATGACGGCCGATGCTCTCGCGGAGGGTCAGGCTGTCGGCTGGTTCCAGGGACGTATGGAATTCGGACCTCGGGCGCTCGGCGGCCGGTCAATACTGGGCGATCCGCGTTCACCGGAGATGCAAAAACATCTCAATCTCAAGATCAAATATCGGGAAAGCTTCAGGCCGTTTGCACCATCTGTTCTGCGTGAGGATGTTTACGATTGGTTCGAGATGGATGCGGATAGCCCGTACATGCTGCTGGTTGGCGATGTGAAAGAGGCCCGAAAGCGAAAGATGACTTCCGAGCAGGAGGCTCTTTTCGGCATTGAGAAACTGAATGTCCCGCGTTCCGATATACCCGCCGTTACACATGTCGACTACTCGGCACGGGTGCAGACAGTACATCGCGACACGAACCCACTTTACTACGGTCTTTTGACCGCCTTTAAAGAACGAACGGGTTGCCCGGTATTGGTGAATACCAGCTTCAATATCCGCGGTGAACCGATTGTCGGCAGTCCCGAAGATGCCTTCCGATGCTTTATGGGAACGGAACTCGATCTTTTGGTCGTTGGCAATTGTCTGCTGCGCAAGACAGATCAGGATCCCGCATTGAAACAGGACTACACAACCTCGTTTGATCTCGATTGAGATGATGCTACGGCGAACCGACATACTCGAAGGACCGGCTTCAAAGGACACAAGCAGCTCATGAGTGTCGGAACCCGCGTCGCGATGCTCGCTCTGACAATTGGGTTGATCTGCGTTTCCGCGCTAGCGGGCTTTATCGCCTCGAAATACGAAGTCTTTGAAAGAGACCCACGTGAGTTCATTAGCCGGGTCGTGCTCAAGTTCGATGGCCCCGAGCCGCTCCTGTCGCCCTATCGCTCGCGTCTCAGTCTGGACGGCTGCCAATGCGCGGCCAGCTGGCGGATTTGTCCATGCGGCTCGACGACAACACTCCCGCCATACGAACAGGAAATATGGAGCCAGGTTTTGGCCTTACCGATGCCGGATGCTCCGCCGCTTGCTCCGAGCGTCCGCACCCGCCTTTCAGATGCCGTCGGATATGACTCTATCCTTCCCGACGCCTCGAATTTGAGGATCGAAACATTTGCGACGCGCCCGTTCGGGGATGCGACCCTGGAAAGCCTGCATTTACATTACGAAAGGCCGAAAACGCGCGTCGTGGCCCATTTCGCCAAACGGACCGCACGGTCCGAGAAGCTGCTGATCTTACTGCATGACACCGGATCAAACGGTGAACGCATGTTGATGGAGACTGGGCGTCCGTCGTTGAGAGAGGGTTTCGACGTCGTCGCCTTTGACGTTACCTCGAATACAACCCTCATGGGGATCGTCAACGCCGCCTGGCAATTGCAAGGGGTGCATGCCGCAGGCTTGTGGCCGCGCGCGGTGTGTGATTTCGCGAAGAAGCACCAGCTTCGCCAGCAATACAAACGTATCGTGGTCTACGGAGAGGGTGACGGCGCACGGTATGCGGGCTATCTCGCAAATCTCTGCGAAGCCTTCGATACGATTATTCTGGAAGGAGGAGACAGCGATCCGTCCGCGGATTATCCCTCGCCACTGAAGCGTGTACATAGGCTGTTCCTCGGATACTGGCACGATCATTTGACGGCATTTCCCGCCCGGACGTCGATACGCGATATTTTGGCCAATTCGCGGAGCCGGCTGGTCCTTATCGGTGACGCAGAGGATTACCGTCATCGGTTACGCGAGCTTGTTGAGCCCGCCTACGACTGGCGTCCATCGCTTGCGGCGGGTGCCACCGGGACAAGATTGGTATTCCGCCCGGAGGCGGTGCGGCAGCGCGAACGTCTGCTTGGTGCTGTCTTGGCCGAAGACTGGGATGCGCTCGAAGGTGCCTCGCTACATCGGAGGCTGCCATGAGACGGAGGCTCTTGTGGATCATTGTCATGCCGATTTTCGTCCTTATCGCCTTCGGACTCGGGAGCGGCACACAGGTTATGTTGGGGACTTTTCAGCCGCCGCCGCGAGTCGACTTGGCACAAAGATTTTATTCGGCGAGCGAACGGCAGCTTTGGGAGAGGTTCGTTGACGACCCGCCGCCGTCCTTTGAGGAAAAGGTGGAGCCGAACTTCCCAGAATTACTACGAGCGGCTCTCGGCTACGGGTCACTGGGCGACCCGGCGATCCGTTCGCAACGCTATCCGCATCCGATCGACAACAGTATTCGCGAGCTCCGCATAGCGTTCCCAAAGCCGGAATTGACTTTCAGGGCCCTACATTGGCGACACGGAAAGGCCGACACACTTGTCGTCGTCCTGCATGGATTTGCCTCTACGGCGGATAAAGTTCTCGGGTTTGATAAACCGGACTATATGCAGTTCGTCGGCGGACGCCTTTTCAATGATGGACTCGACGTGCTCGCGTTCGGTATGCCCTCCGATCCAGTTCTCGCGTCAGCGATGAATTCCCGCCTTACCTGGCACGGGACAACGGTTGAGGGCGCGTGGAGCCATGCGGTTTGCGAGACGATGGGCGCATTGCGCGACCGCCACGGATACAAGCGAGTGATCGTCTATGGTGTGCGCGAAGGGGGGCGCTATGCCGATGTTATGTCCGTTCTTTGCGAACCGGTCACGCGCGTCGTCGTTGATGGTTCGGTGTTGGATCGCCGGCACGCCATTTGGCGTGACGCACAACACCAGCAAATGAAACAACCCATCTTATTTGATCAACTGGTTCCGATAGAAGGCAGGACATCCATTTCCGATTTTTTGGCCCATAGCCGTTCTCCCAAGATATACCTCGCGGGATCTTTCGTTTTGGATGAGATCGAGCCCAGATTGCGCGAAAATTTCGAGCAAACCCACGTCAACGGAAGTCGGTACGCATTTGTTGCCAAGAAGCGAAGCCGGAGCGTTCCAGAGTTGCCGGACATTCTGAGGCTCTTGCGCGATGGAGCGGACGGGTTCGATGGATTTGGCGTTCGCCCGAAAAAGCGTTTGGAAGAATAATCATGAGCCGACTTGCGCCACAGGTTACCTCCGCGCATAAACGCTTGCAGATGTCACTACGCTAATTCATTCGAATCGTGTCGAATTTTTTGAAATCTCTCCTGACCTTTGCCGCCTCGATGGTGTTCTGCTTGGCAATCGTCGAAGCGGGAGTTCGTCTGCTGGCGGACGATGGCATGCAGTACGACCTCGAAATGTGGAAGTATGCCCGCGCCATGAAGCGGGTTAGCACAATTGCGGATGCGGGACACGATCACGTGCCGGGGACGTCGGCGCGGCTTATGGGCGTCGATGTCCGGATAAACAGCACCGGTCAAAGGAATCCGGAGATTCTCCGACCGAAGCCCGATGACGTTTATCGCATCGTGATGTTGGGAGATTCGCTGACATTCGGCTGGGGCGTAGAAGAGGAGCAAACCTCGTCGCGGCGCCTCGAGCGAAAGCTCAACTCGGTACGGTCCAATGGAAAGCGTGTGTCGATCGTGAATGCTGGTGTTGGGAACTACAATACGAAGATGCAGGCGGCTTGGCTTGTTGCTGAAGGCGACAGGTACGAGCCGGATATGATTGTTCTCAACTATTTCATCAATGACGCTGAACCCACTCCCGTTCGGCGCGGCGGCGCGCTGCGCGAAAGTTCGGCTGCATTCGTGTATTTCTGGAGCCGTGCTGATGCACTGCAACGGAAGTTTTTCGGCAAAGCCGATTGGCGTCAGTATTATCGAGATCTTTACCAGTCAGATGCGCTTGGCTGGCACGACACACAGAGAGCGTTCGGACGGCTTGTCGAATATGCGCGAAAGCGGCATATACCACTGCTCGTCGTCAACTATCCCGAACTGCGCGCACTATCGCCTTATCCGTTTGGCGATATTAATGACCAGATAGAGGCGCTTGCCGGTCGACATCGCCTGCCGTACCTCGATCTATTGCCGACGGTGACCGACCAGACGCCGGAAACTCTATGGGTTTCTCTTGAGGATGCGCATCCGAATGCGAGGGCATTCGCGCTTTTCTCTGAGGCGATTGCCGACTGGGTTGCAGGTCATATTAGTCATTGATCCAATAGCCCCCGGAATTGTCATGGGAAGCGTGGTTCAATAGGATCGCCGCGTGGCGGACGATTGGCATGGTCGGACGCTAGAGAATTTTCCGAATGGGACCTGCAATGCGAAGTTTTGCGCGTGGTTTTGTCACGCTGTCGATCGTGGTGACGGTAACGCTTGCCTTGTTCGTTGGCGCCAATCTTGCGGTCTATGGAGCATACAAAATTGTCTCCGCCACGCAGGTCGTGGAACCGAATCCGTTTCTGAGGAAATACGGCGATGCGGTACGGAAAACCCATCCCGGCAAGGATATGGCCGAAATCCGCGCATTGCTTAACGAGACCTGGTCGCGCGGAATGGTCTACGACCCGGTTGTCCAGTTCAAGGAAGCGCCTCGAACGGGTCAATATATTAACGTCCACCCGGCCGGGTTCCGGAACAGCGAGAATCAAGCATCTTGGCCGCCGCCAAAGGATCGTCCTGTAATCTTCCTCTTCGGCGGTTCAGCGACCTTTGGGTATAACCTCGAAGATAGGGAAACACTCGCATCGTATATCGCCCGTGCCTGGGCTGCGGAGCGCGGAGCGGTTCCAACGATCTACAATTTCGGGCGTGGACGTTACGGTTCTAGCGAGGAAATGCTTCTCTTCATGCGTTTGATTTTCGAAGGGAATCGGCCAGACATTGCGATTTTCGTGGATGGCATAAATGATTTTTACCGCCGTGGGGCACGTAACCTCGAAGAGACCCGGGTTCTCTCGCAACTCTACGACAATTGGGACAGCAATGACCTGAGTGACCACCTGCCGCGGCTCCTTCATGCGCTGCCGATGAGCAAAGCGGTGAACTGGTTGGTCACGTCACTCGGTTTGCGAAGTCCTGTTACGGGGATTGACGTTGCCGCCCCGACGTCAAGCCCAAAGGCGGCGCCGACTTCTCAGGCATTGCAGGATGCTGCGACGCGTACCCTCGCGCTCTATGATCACAACAAACGTATGATCCGTGCTATTGCCGCTGAATTTGGCGTGCGCCCGGTTTTTGTTTGGCAGCCGATCCCGTTCTACCGCTTCGATCTGTCCACGCATCCGTTCGGCGATGACGTGGCGCATTATGATGCGCCGGGACTGCTGCAGGGCTTCGAGGAGATGGAACGGCGTTGGAAGTCGGACCGCCTCGGGCACAATGCAGTATGGTGTTCGGATATCCAGGAAGGTCGGACCGAACAAATGTACGTCGATACCGTTCATTACAGCGCCGCCCTGAACAAGCTGCTGGCCAACTGCATCGTTGAAGGTGCCCTCGGTTCCGCCAAAAGCGGCAAATCGTAGTTGAGGAGGGTTGCGACAATGATCCGCAGGTTGGCGCAGGCCGGCGCGACCGTATCCGTTGTCGTCACCGTCACGGTGATCCTGTTCGTGACTGCGAATTTGTTGGTTCAGGCCGCCTATGAGGCGGCGATTCGGACAGACTTGATCGAAACCAATCCGTTTCTGCGCAAATATGGTGATGCTGTTCAAAAGGCTCACCCAAACATGGATCGCGCGGCGCTAAATGCACTCTTGCGGGAGACGTGGGGGCATCCCCCCATCTATGATCCGGTCGTTCAGTTCAAGGAGCCAGCGCGGGAGGGGACTTATGTCAATGTCGATGTTGCGGGCTTCAGGCGTGGATTGCGGCAAGCTGTCTGGCCGCCGCAAGACGATCGGCCCGCAGTTTTCATTTTCGGCGGATCGACAACATTCGGCTACAATGTCCGCGACGAGGAAACGCTGGCATCGCATTTTCAGGATCTCTCGGAAACCGCATTCGGCCGAGAAGTCCAGGTCTACAATTTCGGACGCGGCAACTATGCGTCTTCAGCGGAAATGTTTCTGTTCCTGCGTCTCCTATTCGAGGGGCATCGGCCGGACGTGGCTATCTTTGTGGACGGTTTGAATGAATTTCAGCATGGGGGCAGCCGCGACTTGCTGCAATCGAATGACCTGCGTCGGCTGTACGATAACTATAACAGCAATGATCTAGCGGACCAGTTGCCTCGAATCGTTGTCGCGCTTCCGATCATGAAGGCAATAAATTGGCTCATGACGATGCTCGGTCTGCACCACCCGGATACTGGTGCGCCGGCTCCGGCCAGCGATAGCCGTCCCGCGGAAAGTGAAGCTGGGCGGTCCAGCGCGGGTGTAACGCTGGAGCTTTATACGCAGAACCGTCGAATAATTCAGGCGCTTGCCGGAGAATTCGGCGTTAAAACGGCCTTTGTCTGGCAACCCGTTCCATTCTACCGGTACGACCTCGCCTATCATCCGTTTCGCGATACTGTACCGATCTGGCGTTCACCCGGGCATGTGCCAGGCTACCGCAAAGTCGAAGCATTGCACGAGGTACAAGGCATGGGCGCGGGTTTCGTATGGTGTGCTGGTATACAGGACGGGGTGAAGGAGCAACTCTACACGGATTCTGTTCACTATACGAACCTTATGAATAGGCGTGTGGCTAAATGTATTATCGATAGTCTGCCGGAAGGGATAAAGCACACATTGCGTGCTCAAGTTCCGACTGGTTGAGGAAGCGTTCCGCCTCCCCTAAATTCGTTTCCGGGGACGCGTGAGGGGAGCGCGCGTTGGCCAGCGCCGCGGCTACGGCAAATAGCGTCTTCGTTTATCTGGGTTCGTCGAGAAGGAGAATATTAATGGCAAGTCATGCATTGGGTGACGGGGGCATTCCGCCAAGGGATGCGACTAAGGGAGGTCTGACACGTATAATGACCTTGAGTGGTGCGTACGGTACCCGGAACTACACGGTGAAAGGCCTTCGCGACCAAAAGGGCAAGCGGGTTCTGGTTGAAACCCTGCCGTTCTCGGTCGAAGAAGCTATGGCCGCTGAGGAAGCCGGAATAGACACGATGAAGGTCCGCTTCGACCCTAATATGCCGGGGCCGGCAGCTGACATCCGCAAAGCGGCGCCGAACACATTCATGGCATTCTCAGTACCTTTGATCGCCGCGGCGAGTCCGGAAGAGGCGGTCCGTCTTGGATACGACGCGATGGCGCTCGGTGCAGACGCCATTATGTGCCAGTGGAGCCCACGCTTTATCGAGGCTGCTGCCGAGGCCGGTATACCTGTCCAGGGCCATGCGGGGCTGGTACCGCGACGCAGCACCTGGACCGGTGGACTTCGGGCGGTCGGCAAGACCTTGGATGAAGCCAAGTGGGTCTACGA
>DJKK01000326.1:21128-28522 GCA_002434595.1 Alphaproteobacteria bacterium UBA6544
CTGACGGAGATCAGCAAACGAACGAGCCTGATGACGTCGTCAATCGGCGGCGGTTCAGGCGGCGACATCCAATTCCTGTTTGCCGATGACATTCTCGGCAACAACGCACCACCGTATCCACGCCATTCGAAGCAGTACCGCGACATGTACAAAATGAAGCAGGACATGCAGCGGGAGCGAGTGGGTGGATTTAAGGACTACATTGACGACGTTCGGGAGAACCGGTTTCCGGCAGCGGAGCATGTCATCAAGGCGCCTGACGGGCTCATCGATGATTTTCTTTCGGCTCTCGAACAGGACGAGTAGCCCGCGCATTTGGCAGAGAGGTCATTGAAGATGGGTGATAGCGCTGAGGATTGGGTGGGCAGCGCCGTCCCGCGTTCAGCGAAAGACGAAAGGCCGAATATAAAGCGAAGTAGGCGGCCGTCGCTTTGCGACGGGTTTATCGCCAAGACCAACCCTGGGTCTGGCATTATCGTCGATTGCCCGCTCATCGTGCTCGCATTATTGGTGGCGCTGGGCTGTTGCGGACGGATGGTGACGGTGACGCGGTCTTTGGTAACCATACACTCGCCATGAAGGATGGTGCACTGTCTGCCGCTCTGGCGCCGAATACAATCGAGCTCCGGCAATAACCCGCCGATCATTCGGTGGCGAACGATGGTGGAGGCCGGGATGTCAGTGCGGTCGACGCTGTATAGTGGCGAGAGGTTTGCGGTTTCGCGGACAGATGTCTCGTTTACGGATCGGAGGAATCGCCACTGAACGACGCGGGTGCGGGTCTTGTAGACGAAGATTGATTGGCCCACGTCACTTCGAATGGCAATATACTGAGCAGGTTGGACAGACTAGGAGATACCTAATGAACGCCGCCTTGGACTCAATTGCTGAAACATATACGAACGACGGCTTCGTGTTCCCTTTTGATGTCGTGCCGGAAGAGGAAGCCAAGGCGGTGAGAGCGGATCTTGAACGCGCGGAGGCCGAATGTGCCGACCATCCGGAAAAGCTGGCGCTCGTTCGCTCTTATCCCGACCGTTTGATTCCGTCGTTCGATGCGCTTGTGCGCAATGAGCGTCTCATCGAAGCGGTGAAGCCGATCCTTGGTCCCGACCTGATGGTGTGGAGTTCCGGTCTTTTCATCAAGGAAGCGAATACCTCACACGTCGTTTCCTGGCATCAGGATCTGACCTATTGGGGACTGAGCGAAGTCGATGAGACTACGGCATGGGTTGCGCTGTCGCCATCTAACCTGGATAGCGGCTGCATGCGCTTTGTCCCGGGGAGCCACAAACGTCAATTAGTCGATCATAGGGACACGTTCGATGCGAACAATCTTCTGACCCGCGGCCAGGAGATTGCCGTGGATGTCGACGATGCAGATGGCGTCGATGTGGTGCTGCAGACGGGACAGGCTTCGCTACATCACGGACATCTGTTCCACTCATCGGGACCGAATAAGACCGAAGATCGCCGTATCGGCTCTGCCATTCGCTATATCAAGCCTTCGATGAAACAGCGCACGGACGACAAGACCCTTGTCACGCTGGTTAGTGGAGAAGATGCATTTGGCCATTTTACCGTCGCCGGATCGCCCAAGGGCTGGCTTCACGAAGATGATTTCGAGCGATGCCAGCATGATTCAAAAATCAAACGGCGTGTTCTCTATGAAGGCGCGGACACAGACGAAGGCAAGCGCTACTAGTCTGATCAACGGTGGCGATGTGGCGTCCCGCGATCCGACACGATTTGGGGCGTAATCGCTGGCAAAATCTTCCGGTTTGTTGCGACTGGAATTACATCGAAAACTGTAATATATCAGTGATAGGCTAGTTGGGTGGGAGTGGGTGAGGAATGAAGACATACGCCGGTATACGGACTATCGACGGATTGACTGTGACAGTGGACGGTGCGCTTCTCGACGAGGCATACAACGTCAAAAAGTTCACCTCATGGGGATTTGAATGGACCTACGAAGGGGCTGAGCCGCAACAATTGGCACTCGCCATTCTTGCCGATCATTTCGGCAATGGCGAAAAAGCAATTGCACACTGTGAGCAATTCATGCGCGATGTGGTTGCTAACATGGACAATGATTGGACCCTGATGAGCGACGAAATAGACAAGGCCCTGGGCGAAAACGCCTGAGTCCGGTTAGCGGACGAAGACCGAGGAGCAGAAGCATGGTGAGTGAGAAACAAATCGATTTCCGGAAGGAATACCGTTCCCGAATTGCCGGTTGGTACAATGGATATCTGCATGTCGTTGTAATATACGCCATCGGCTTTACCGCTATGTACATCTTTACCCAAAACATCAGCAATGTTGTCTGGTGGGAATGGATGACGATTCCATCAGTTCTATTGCTTTGCAATATCTTTGAGTGGTACCTGCATACGCAAATCATGCATCGCCCTATTAAGGTGAAAGGCCTACGGCCGATCTACCAGAGGCACACGTTGAATCACCATCAGTTCTTCTCGGACTCCGAGATGCGCTTCCGCGACCAAAAAGATTGGCGGGTCACATTCTTCCCGCCCTATGCGCTGGTCGTCTTCATTCTGATGTCGTCTCCGGGCGCACTCGTTTTCGGATATATTATTTCGCCGAATGTTGGATGGCTTCTCATCGCGACGACTACCGGGATGTATCTCACATACGAGTTCATGCATTACTGCTGCCATGTCGACGAGAACTGGTTCGTCCGATATTGCCCGTTCGTCAACACGCTGCGGCGTCATCATACTGCGCATCACAATTCACGGTTGATGATGGAAGTAAACATGAATCTTACATTCCCAATTTCCGACTGGATGTTCGGCACGTCGGATTTGGATCGCGGATTATTGGGCCATATTTTCAACGGCTATAGCACCAAACATGTGAAGAAAGACCTGCGGGGTACGCCAAAGACGCCGATCGAAGCGACATCGCATCCGATCGGTCAGCACTAGACGATGCCGGCTTATCTGAAAATCATCATCTCGGTCTCGGTGGGCCTAGTGGCATGGGCGGCGCATAATTTCGGGGTCGAAGGCGGTATGGTCATCCCAGTGCTGGCCGCCATGATGATCATCGCAGTGTGGTTGTTCCCAGAGACGCGACGCCTGCCGGGTGAAGAAAACAAATAATGTGACGCGAAGGTTCTCCAAGGTGCAACCCGGGAGACTACAACCGAGCAATCCGCTGGCCGACGAAATCGATAACCGCCTTTAGGTATCCGCATACGTCGTGCAAAATGCAGGCGTTGGGTCTAGGTTGTCAGGGGTTATTTTCCGTTGAGGACAGGGAGACGCCGGGATGGCCATCAACAAGCTGCATAAAGAATTTCACGCCCTCGACATGAGCAGCGGTTGGGAGGTGCCGCTTGGCTACCCGGAAGGAATTCAACAGAAAATTCTGGCAGGTGATCTAGATGAGGATGCGAAGGCTGGCAGCCGGACTAGGCTGCTGCGGTTTGACCCCGGAATTTATACGACACAGCCTTTCGTGCACGATTACTGGGAAGAAGTCTATCTCGTCTTGGGTGATCTCACTGTTGGTAATGACGAGAATGGTGAGGGCGGTGAGGCGTTTGAGCCGAATACCTATGCGTGCCGTCCGCCGGGGGCATTTCATGGGCCATTTAAGTCGAACGACGGCTGTTTGCTGCTCGAAATTCACTATTACGACCCAGCCTGAGAATTCTTTGAAAAATGACGCGCGTGCCGTGACCGCCACGAGCGTGGCAAAAGATCCAAGAAGAAATCATCGAAGCAGCAGTGATGTCTGCTGAAGCGACCAGTACAAACGGCGTGGACCGGCAGTTCGAGCAAGCGGTCACTTTTGTATGAGATTGATGACTATTCGATGCCAAGCATCTCGGTACCACTGTAGAACCGGAGTGTAGCGTCATAGTCGACCCAACGTTCGAAGCCATCAGGCTTGAACGTATCTTGGTAGGTTTCCCAGGCGCCAGAATCCGGAAAATAAAGTTCGGCCATACCCGCGAACGGTTCAGTTTCCGGCTCGAGGCTGTGCCCAATTACATACCGGAAACCGCCGACGGTCTCCATGGTCTCGCCTACATTCGTAACGTGGGTATCTAGCCAGTGCGCGAAAAAATCGTCGCGGTTAGCACCTGCCTGCAGCGCCACCAAGAACGAGACTTTGAAGAATTCGCTACGGGTGCACGGGAAGGGCGGATTCAGTGTTAATGGCGCGACCGTTAGCCCACCATCCATTATGACGTATTCACGTGTTGCCCAAGGCCAATAGGGTTCGACCTTTTCCTGAAACGTGTCGTAAGGCTCCACGGCACTCGCCTGTGACGGTCTCGATAGCGGGGCAGGATACCAAAGTTGCGCCATCCCGTCCCATTCAAGGTCCTCCTCCGGTGCAGGGTCGAACAGTGTCGCAACATAGTGATCCGCGTGTGCGGCGCCTGAAGCGCGGTTGCGATCGTTGCGGGCAATGACGCCCGGCATATGGTTGGCGAACCAATGTGCGATTAGCTCTTCCCGGCTGGTCTCCGCCCTCCTCTTGATGAGATAGACCATGCGGGCTCCGTCGGTCGGTTGCGGGCGTGCCATTTTGAAGTTTCCTCTGTGTTTTAAGCTGGTCCAAGCGTTTGTTCATACGTGCGGCAGCTGCCCGGGTACCGTAATAAATATAGCGGAACCGGTTGTCGAACGGGAATTCGAAGTTGACATAATTGCATTCGAAGAATTTGTGGTTCAGCACGTGGGAAAAGTAGCCGAGCCACGGGTTCTCCTTGCCTTTGATAATCAGTGCCGCGAAACCGCGATGGGGTTCCTACAGGTCCAATCGAAAGCCAAGAGATATGGATTATGAAGTGCAGCGGGTGCGACGGCAGAAAAATGGATGAGGAGCCAGCTCATGAAAATGGCACTTCGATCGGGTGTACCGAGATGCTGGACCAGAGGTCAACATTGACGTTCTGGTGATGCACGGAATGCACTTACTTGTAGACCCAATACCAAATCAGAAACCGGTGCGTCAGATAGAAATGCGTGCTGTCGATATAGGGGATCCGGACAAACAGCCAGTCTGATACGCTATCTAAGTCGGAATGCTGTACGCAAGTGTCTAGAACTTGTTGTTGAGGACTTGATCGCCGAGTAAGAACTGCGGTCTTTAGCGTATCGGCTTTGGATCGAATTTCGGTTTCAGTCCACGCTTTGCGAATGTGATAAGGTAAGGGGCGGAAGGGTCCCGCGCAAACGAGCATGAGTATGGGATGGGCAGTAAATTTATGGGCAATCCAAGCCCAGCTGTCCGCGGCAATCGTTTCCATTGCCGGCATTACGAATAGCCAAAGCAGGAAAATTATGGCGAGAAAATCGTTCTGCCCATAACTGTCGAACCAAGAGAAGAAGATGCTTTGGGCGACGATGAACGGATTTTTGATACTATGGAAAATTCTACCCTGCGGGATTGGCACGTCGGGATGGTAGTTCCACGTACTGGAATTAATTTTTTGAATAATTCGATGACGTACAGCCGGGGTCACATATGCCGAGTGACCCGTCGTTGCTTTCATTAAGGATAGTATAGGTCTAGATACTGAGACGATCCTCCACGTGCTTTATTTTGTCTGATAAACGGTCGTAAAAAAAAGAGGCGGTGGATTTCCGCCTCTTTTTTATTGTTTAGTACCTTAAATTCATCAGAAACCTCTGAAGAATATTGTCGGTAACCAGAGCGCTAAATCTGGTATTGCAAGTACAAAAGCCAACACTACTCCGTGGAGTATTATGAACGGGACAACCCCCTTATACATGTGCATTAGGGTGATTTCAGGTGGGCTAATACCTCTGAGATAAAATATGGCAGGAGCCATTGGAGGTGTGAGATAACTCGTCTGGATCATTATGAGAAAACATATCGAAAACCAGACTTTTATCGAACCCGGATCAAGGTCGTAAAACGGATAGCCTACTATAATTGGCATCGCTATTGGAACGACAATTAACATTAGCGAGATCAGGTCAAGCATAAATCCAGCGATAAAAGCGATTAACAACAAAATCGCCATTGTTTGCCAACTCGTTAGTTCCCAAGCAGCTAGTAATTGCTGGACCCCTACCATTCCTCCTGTGGCGGAAAATACACCGGCAAACATGTTACCTGTTATGAGGATCAGCAAAATCATTGCCGTTATGACTACCGTTTTGTAAAGAGCCTCCTTAACCACTTCCATGGATAATGTTCTATAAAATGCGCACAAAATCACAGACGCTACGGCGCCGCAGCCGGCCGCTTCAGTTGGGGTCGCGAACCCACCAAGAATTGAACCTAGTACGATTGCGATCAGTAAGAGTGGTGGTACCAAAGCTGTTAATGTTAGCTTAATTTTATCAAATAGAGGCAGTTCTTCGCCATCCAACACACGTGGACCATCTTCTGGCCGAATCAAACAGCGGAACATTACATAGACGATGTAACAGCCTGCAAGCATCAGACCCGGCAGTATCATTCCAGCGAAGAGGTCGCCAATTGAAACGTCAGCCACAGGGCCGAGTATGATGACAACAACTGATGGCGGAATGATTGTGCCAAGAGAACCACCGGCACATATCGTCCCGGATATCAGAGACTTATTGTATCCCGCACGCATCATGACGGGTATAGCTAAAAGACCTACGACTGTCTCGGTGGCTCCAACAATGCCGGTAGATGCTGCAAAGACGACACATAGTAGAATGGTCCCGATTGCTAATCCGCCGGGCAAACGCTTTACCCAAAGATGGATTGCCTCAAATAACTTTGCTGCAACTCCTGACCTTTCCAAGAGGGAGCCCATAAAGATGAATAATGGCACTGCCGCAATAACGTAATTTGAAGCTATGTCGTCAACCTTAGCCAGCATCATGGCAACAACGGCGTCACCAAAAGTAACGATGCCCCAAACTAAAGCAATGCCGATGAGTGAAAAGGCGACAGGAAATCCAACGAACAAACATCCCAATAAAGCTGGGAACATCCATAAAGCGAAGGTGACATCCATTATTCAAATCCTCTTGGCATGTTGGGCTCAGGGACATCACGACCCGCTAAAGTCATGCAACATTTGGCGAATTCAGCTAAAATTTGCAATGTGAAGAGATAGAAGCCGAAAGTGAAGAAAAATTTGAATGGCCAGACTATGGGGTTCCAAGCGGATTCGCCGGTCCGTTCATTCATTTTGTATGCTTCTAACCAATATTCAAATAGGGCCCATGATAGCCAAGCCGACGCTGGTATAAGCAGTAAAAGGTATCCAGCACCATCTACAAGAGCCCGATTTTTAAGAGACAGATTGTCATAAAGAAAATCGACACGGATGTGTTTTCTTAATTGTGCACAGTATCCGATGCCAAGCAGAAGACTGGTGCCCATCAACATGTAAGAGA
>DJKK01000254.1 GCA_002434595.1 Alphaproteobacteria bacterium UBA6544
TAGTGTCAACGTGGCCGAAAGGTAGAGGTGGATAAAAAAGTGAATGGCGGCGTGGTTGGGGACACGACGCCATTCGTACCCGCGTTAATCGGATCACGTGCCCGTATTGTCCGTCTCGTCGCGGATATTGATCTTAGCCATGCGGTTTTCGCCATCGACCGTCTCGCCTGGCCAATGGGCTCGCCCTGCTCATCGCCTGCATGAGTGTATTGACGCGGCGCCATGGGACCCGCGCACCTGCCCCTGTCTCTAGGGCAGGGGGATTTGTCATAGCGAAATAATTGCCAACGACAACGGTCTGACCGTCAGGGCCGATCAGTAAGTGATCAGACCCTTCAAGGACGTAATCTGCCACCAGCAGCACATCGCCGCCGGGTACGCTGATGATGCCATCGCTAACGCTTGCATCTATGTGAAAACCGCGCCAGCAGGTGTATTTCCGGATTGATTGTCCGAAAGCTTAATTCTCCGTCAGGGAAAATAGGCGCCAAGGCGCGCCGAGACACGCGCCAGTGATTGGCGTATTGTCAAAATTGCCTGTGTCTGAAATTTGTTGTAATCGGCAGAAAAGCAGGAATTTCATTTTGATAGAGTATCTATAAAAACGAATTAATTACAATGAGTTGGGAGCGCTGAAGTAACGGCATTGCACGCTTGGTGACATGAACATAGCGAAAGTCGGTGAAAATTTGATTAAAATTTCAGATAATTTTCGCCAAGCCGTTTTAAGCCGGTCATATAGCGATCAAGACCGGCGGAAAAGCTTGCGGAAAATGATCGAGCGGCCATTATTATGAAATTCGTTTCTCGCAAGGCAATCCAACCGGTTGTTCACAATGCCAAGTACCGCTGTTGAATCCGTCTTGGATGTCGCGCTCTGGTTCCAGGATCGCGCACGGTACGAGAACGAGCATCTTCAGGCGCAAAAGCTACAGCGGCTCCTGTTTGTCGCCCACGGTCAGTATGCTCTTCAGTTTTCTGGGCGAAAGTTGATGCCCGCTACTTTTGTGGCCTTCGAAGTCGGACCCCTTGAACCAAATATCATGCGATTCTTTGAGTTTGGACCACCAAATGTCCCAGCTCAGGACCCGCCGGCTGAGGTCGGAGAATTTCTCGAGCGTGTCTGGCGAAAGTTTGGTCATTACTCCGCGGACAAACTTGGTGAGTTGGCGCGCGCTCATCCCGCTTATAAGGCGGCAATCCGACACGGTTGCGGTGAGGAAATCCCATACTCCAGCATTGCGAAGGGTTCTGGTGGCGAACAAAAACCACCTGAAACCCTTAAAACCGTAGATGGTCGTGTCGTAACCCGTTGGATGCCGCCGAAAAAATAATTGGGACGAAGGACTGCCTTTGTTTTCCTCGTTTGACTGATCCAGAACACGCCGACAATATACCATTAGTTTACAATGGAGCGTCGATGGTGGGGGGAAACTGTTGCGCCACGCCATTTCACTCGGCCTGACCCTTTTTGGGGTTTGGTTGCTACTCTCGGGGCATTATACGCCGCTGATCACGTCATTAGGCGTGGTATCGGTGATCCTCTGTGTCTACATCGTTTTACGAATGGAGACATGTGACCACGAAACCCATCCTATTCACCTGACGACGCGCGCGGTCATGTATTGGCCTTGGCTCGCGATCGAAATCGTGAAAGCCAATATAGATGTTGCAAAACGCGTGTTTTCGGCCGGTCCGAACATTAGTCCAGCGGTATATTACGTCAAATCCAGCCAAAAAACCGAATTGGGGCAAGTCATCTATGCAAATTCGATCACTCTGACCCCTGGCACAACGACGATGGATATCGATGAAGGAACTTTCGTCGTTCATACGATCGCCAAGGACGTCGGAGACGACCTTTGCGCGGGCGAAATGGATCGCCGGGTGTCGTTATTGGAAGGGCGCAGCTGAAATGATGTTCGTCTCAGCCGGCGTAGCGGTCATCATCTGCATGCTTCTGGGATTGGCTCGGGCGTTCATTGGGCCAACACTCTATGACCGGGTGTTGGCTGCTAATGCGTTCGGCACCAAAACCGTGCTGATGATCGCGCTATTGGGTTTCATCATGGGGCGGCCGGATTTTGTCGATATCGCATTGTTGTATGCCTTGATTAATTTTATAGGCACAATTGCCATTCTGAAGTTCTTCCGTTACGGGAATTTTGGACAAGCGGGGCGTGAACGGCCTGCTGGTGAGGAGCCGCAATGATGTATCTGGCACTGGAACTTTTGACCTGGCTGTCGTTCCTGATCGGTGGCTTTTTCCTTATTACCGGGGGAGTTGGGCTCATTAGGTTTCCCGACTTTTACACTCGCATACATGCCGCCGGCGTGACCGACACCTTAGGGGCGGCGCTTCTATTGCTGGGCATGGTTTTGCAGTCGGGCGATGTATTGACAGCAATCAAACTCATCATGATCGGATTTTTCATCTTTCTCACCACTCCGACAGCGACCTATGCAATTGCGAATGCTGCCTTTACCGGGGGCTTAAAGCCGATTTTGCATGAAGACGAAGGAGATGGTTCATCGAAGACCTAGTCAACATCGTCCTCCTTTCGCTTATGACCATAACTGTGGTGATGGTTGTTAGGCTGCACAATCTGTTCGCGGTTGTAATGCTTGGCGGTATCTACAGCCTTTTGGCCGCGACGATGTTCGTGCTCTTTGACGCGGTCGACGTTGCTTTTACGGAAGCGGCCGTCGGCGCGGGTGTTTCGACGGTCCTGCTCCTCGGCGCGCTTGCGTTGACAAGCAGAGAAGAAAAGGACACGGGCAAGCTCGCGGTGATTCCCCTTATAATTGTTATAACTGTTGGGATCGCACTGATATACGGGACGCTCGATATGCCCTTGTATGGCGATCCTAATGCTCCAATTCATGTCCATGTTGCGCCGTACTACCTCGAAAGGGGTATGGTCGAAACCAGCGTTCCGAATATTGTGACAGCGGTGCTGGCGAGCTATCGCGGTTTCGATACTTTGGGTGAGGTTTGCGTCGTGTTTACGGCCGGAATTGGCGTTTTAATGTTGTTGAGCAGAGAGCGACTGACGCGACGTTATCGTGGGGTGGGGGGTGACAAGAGATGAATCATCATCTCGTCGTTCGGGTTGTCTCAAAACTCTTAATCCCATTTATCCTTTTATTCGGATTGTATGTTCAATTTCATGGAGATTTTGGCCCAGGCGGAGGCTTTCAGGCGGGGGTGATCTTTGCGGCTGCGCTTATCCTCTATGCATTGGTGTTTGGCCTCGACAACGCGCGCAAGGTGGCGCCCGACTCGGCTGTAAGGGTTGGTATGGCGACAGGCGTCCTTCTCTTCGGATTTACCGGTGTCGCTAGTCTGTTGGGCGGTGGCAACTATCTTGACTACTCGGCTCTGTCGCAGAACCCGCTGGGTGGGCAGCACCTCGGCATTCTGCTTGTGGAATTGGGCGTAGGGATTACCGTCTGTTCGGTTATGATCGCGATATTCTTCAGCTTTGCCGGACGTAACCATAGGTTGGATAAGCTCGAAGAGTAAGGCGATGGAATTTCCCGGTCTATACGACTACTGGATCGTCGTCGCCTTAATGATGGCGGGACTCTATATCGTCATCGCGAGACGTAATCTCGTTAAGCAAATGGTGGGCCTCGGAATTTTCCAATCCTCGGTGTTCATTTTTTACATTGCCATGGGTAAGGTGGAAGGCGGTACGGCACCAATTTTAACCGAAGGTGCAACCGCATATTCCAATCCCTTGCCACATGTCTTGATCCTGACCGCGATTGTCGTCGGTGTGGCGACATTGGCTCTGGGATTGGCGTTGATCGTCCGTATCAATGAGGCGTACGGGACCATCGAGGAAGATGAAATTCACGAGAAGGAGGCGCAACAGTGATCGCCTCTCATCTCCCTGCATTACAGATCATTATTCCGCTGCTTTGTGCGCCGTTCTGTCTGTTACTCCGCTGGAATTGGTATGTTTACGGTGTTGCACTCGTCGCATCTTGGGCTGCCTTCGCGGTTTCGATTGCGCTTCTCGACGCCGTACTCGCGGGTGGTCCGATTTCCTATCGTCTTGGTGGCTGGGCGCCGCCATGGGGTATCGAATATGTCGTAGACTGCGTGAATGCGTACGTCTTGTTGATTGTTTCGGCAATCGGTGCGCTGGTCATCACCTTTGGGAAACAGAGTGTTGAACGAGAGTTGCCGCTCGGCAAAGACGGCTTGTTTTATACGAGTTATTTACTTTGTTTAGCCGGCCTGCTGGGCGTTACGATCACTGGTGACGCGTTTAACATCTTCGTTTTCTTAGAGATATCATCGCTCTCTTCGTACATTCTGATCAGCCTTGGCCGCCAGCCAATGGCGTTGACCGCAGCATATCGCTACCTGGTTTTGGGCACGATCGGCGCGACCTTCTACCTGATCGGTGTGGGGCTGCTCTATCAGGCGACCGGAACGCTGAATATTGCCGACCTTGCAGTGCGGGTCGCCGAAGTTGGCGAAAGCCGGTCGGTGCGCGTCGCGTTCGGGTTCATGACTGTGGGCCTGGGGATCAAGTTGGCGCTTTTCCCGCTGCATATCTGGCTGCCTAATGCGTATGCCTATGCTCCATCGGTCTCGAGCGCATTTCTCGCGGCAACCGCGACGAAAGTGTCCGTTTACGTGTTGGTTCGGGTTTTCTTTACGATATTTGGTCCTGTTTATTCTTTCGAGACAATGCCGCTCGACATTGTTTTGCTGCCGCTCGCTGTGGCTGCAATGTTTGTCGGATCCTTGATCGCGATTTTTCAGGTCGACGTAAAGCGGATGCTTGCATATTCGAGCGTCGCACAAATCGGCTACATGATCGTAGGTATCTGCTTGGCGTCGGTCATCGGTCTAACTGGCGGCCTCCTCCATCTGTTTAATCACGCCTTGATGAAGGGAGCACTCTTCCTTGCCATGGGGTGTGTCGTATACCGGTTGGGCTCAGTCATGCTTGACGATCTATCCGGACTTGGGCAGCGGATGCCCTGGACAATGGCGGCATTCGTCATCGGTGGATTGAGTTTAATCGGAATACCTTTGACGGCTGGTTTTGTCTCGAAATGGTACTTGATATTAGGCGCGCTGGATAAGGATTGGTGGTGGCTCGCCGCACTCATCCTTTTGTCTTCCTTATTGGCGATAATCTACGTTTGGCGGATCATCGAGGTCGCCTATTTACGTCCGGCTCCGGAAGGAGCACAGCGAAGCGAAGCGCCGCTTTCGCTGCTGGTCCCGACTTGGGTCTTGGCGTTAGCAAACATCTATTTCGGTATCGATACGCGGGTCAGCGTCGGTGTTGCTGAAACAGCCGCCACGTTCCTGATGGGGACGAAATGATGGGCGCCGAAGTCTTCATGCTGTTGGCGATTGCCATACCGTTTGTGACGTCGGCACTCGTTGGCATGTCGGACGGCAAGCCGAACCAGCGTGAAACCGTTACGCTCGTTGGTGCTTGTATCACCTTCGGCGTTGTCTTGAATTTATTGCCCGGTGCCATGAGCGGGGTTCGCACCAGTATATCGCTTTTGGAGTTTTTGCCCGGACTGAGTCTTCGCCTTGAGCTCGAACCACTGGGGATGATGTTTGCTTTAATCGCATCCTTCCTGTGGATCGTCAGTTCGATTTATTCGATCGGTTATATGCGAGGTAAGAAAGAGGGGCACCAGACGCGCTTCTTCATGTGCTTTGCAATCGCCATCGGCAGCGCAATGACGGTCGCGCTGGCAGGCAATATGCTGACCCTGTTCATAGGCTACGAGGTTCTGTCACTGTCCACGTATCCGTTGGTGGCTCATCACCAGGATGCAGAAGCCCGCAAGGGTGGGCGAATATATCTTGGTTACCTGCTCAGCACTTCGATCGGTTTGTTGTTATTGGGCATGATTTGGACGTGGCAGCTGACGGGAACACTGGAGTTTAAGCCAGGCGGCATTATGGAGGGTAGGGTCGAGGGCGCGGCTGCCGGACTATTGCTTGTACTTTACATTTTTGGCATCGGTAAAGCCGCGCTTATGCCTTTCCATCGGTGGTTGCCTGCGGCAATGGTCGCGCCAACGCCGGTAAGTGCCTTGCTTCATGCCGTGGCCGTGGTGAAAGCGGGCGTGTTTTCGGTAATGAAGGTCGTTGTCTACATTTTCGGAATCGATTTTCTGGGAGCAACCGAAGAAGCCGGTTGGCTTGGTTACGTCGCCGCTGGAACGCTCTTATTGGCGTCCTTGATTGCAATGCAGGCGGACAACCTAAAGCGCCGTTTGGCGTATTCGACCGTTAGCCAGCTATCTTATGTAACGTTGGGCGCCGCGATGTTCCACCCGCTGGGTGTGATCGGTGGTGCCATGCATATCGCCATGCACGCGTTCGGCAAAATTACATTGTTCTTTTGCGCGGGCGCAGTTTATGTCGCGACGGGTAAGGTCAACGTGAGCCAGTTGGATGGACTAGGTAAAGCGATGCCATTCACGTTCCTCGCGTTTTTCATTGGAGCTTGCAGCGTCATTGGTCTGCCGCCGCTGGGCGGGATGTGGAGCAAGTACTATCTGTCACTTGCCGCGGCAGATAACGGGCAATTGGTATTCATCGCTGCACTCATGATCTCATCGGTGCTGAATGTTGCGTATTTGATGCCGATTGTGGCGCGGGGATTTTTCAAGCGCAGTGAAGATGGCGAGGTTGTTGAAGGTATAAAAGAGGCGCCCGTCTTCTGTGTGATTCCATTATGTGTGAGTGCGCTCGGCTGTATCGCGCTCTTCTTTTATGCGGATGACCTTTACCAGCTTCTGGTGCCGTTGGCGGGAGAATTTAAATGACCGGTGATGGTAAGAAGTATTGGCTCGACGACCACGCGAACGTAAAGAAGGTAATCTGGGCGCTTTTCGCGGTTTGTGCCCTCTTGTTCCTGGCTGATTTTGTTTATCACAAACACTCCCATTTTGAGGCCGAGAATTTCTTTGGGTTTTATGCCATCTTTGGTTTCGTCGTGTGCGTCGCTTTGGTTCTGGTCGCGAAATGGATGCGCACCTTCCTGATGCGTCAGGAGGACTATTATGATGCCGAGTGAGTTCCTTTCACCCGGCATCTTCCAGATGCTGGCGGCGTTACTTGTACCGCTATTTTATGGTCAATGGCGCAATATCTACATGGCGGCAATTCCGATTGTCGCTTTCGGATGGACGCTTGGTCTCAACCCGGGGGACCGGTTTGAAGTTGCAATTTTCGAAGTATCACTTGTTGTCCTCAGAGTAGATAGCCTTAGTCTCGTATTCGCATATATATTTGAAATTGCGACGTTATTGTCGATTATTTATGCGTGGCATATACGCGATGCCGTCCAACAGGTTGCCGGATTGATTTATTCGGGTGCCGCCATTGCAGCTGTCTTTGCGGGCGATCTGATCACCTTGTTTGTGATGTGGGAACTGACGGCCTTGGCCTCGGTCTTTCTCATTTGGGCGCGCCGTGACGATGCCTCATTCAAGGCGGGTATGCGGTATCTCGTCATCCAGGTCGGTTCTGGTGTGTTGCTGCTTGCGGGAGCGATAATCCATTTCAGGTCAACGGGGAGCCTTGCCTTTGACTTTCTCGGAGTGGGAACCCTCGGCACGAACCTGATTTTCTTGGCATTCGGCGTAAAATGCGCTTTTCCGCTGTTGCACAATTGGCTTCAGGACTCATACGGCCAAGCGACGGTTACCGGGACCGTCTTTTTGTCCGCCTTCACGACGAAATTGGCCGTTTATACCCTGGCTCGCGGTTTCCCAGGCACAGACATGCTGATTTGGATTGGCGCGACGATGACCGCTTTTCCGATATTCTATGCAGTTATAGAAAACGATCTTCGTCGAGTTCTTGCATATAGCCTGAACAATCAGTTGGGATTCATGGTCTGCGGTATCGGTATCGGGACGGAAATGGCCCTGAATGGAACCGCAGCGCATGCATTCGCTCATATCCTCTACAAAGCGCTACTCTTCATGTCGATGGGGGCTGTACTGTTCCGGACGGACACGATAAAGGGCTCCGAGTTGGGGGGGCTCTACAAGTCCATGCCATGGTCGACAACATTTTGTATTGTCGGCGCGGCATCGATCTCGGCCTTCCCGCTGACCAGTGGATTTGTCTCGAAGGCATTGATCATTACTGCTGCAGCGGAAGAGGGACATTGGATTGTATGGGCCGTCCTGTTGTTCGCGTCGGCCGGCGTATTCCATCATTCTGGAATTAAGATTCCGTATTTTGCGTTTTTCGCACACGACAGTGGAAAACGGGTCAAGGAAGCACCGATTAATATGCTAATAGCCATGGCCGTTGCTTCCGCATTGTGTCTCGGTATTGGTATTTTCCCGGGATACCTCTATGACATCCTGCCGTTTCAGGTGAATTTCGTTCCCTATACGACCGCTCATGTGATCACCCAGTTGCAGTTGCTGATGTTCTCGGCACTGGCATTTACGGTCTTGATGATGAAGGGAATATACCCTCCAGAACTGCGGTCGATCAATCTGGATACGGATTGGGTCTATCGGCGATTTTTAACGCACATTATTGGTCGAGCGATATCGGGAATTTCAGCCGCTTACGAAGGCTTGGCAGCGCTGGCCGGTATCAAGGCCGAGCGGGCTCTCCGGTCCGGATTGCATTATACAGGTCCACATAGCGCTTTGGCCCGAACCTGGGAAATCGGCAGTTCCACTCTCTGGGTGATGATATTGCTCGCTATCTGCCTGCTGCTTTACTACATGTAGGCGTGGGCCGCATTTCGCGGCGGTAATGCGTGGCAATCCCGTCGGCGAATCATCGATAATGACCCCACCTCAAGGATCTTCTACCTTCCCGCCGCGTGCAAAGCGCATTCACTGGCGGACGTTGCGCACGACGCTGCCATACGTTTGGCCGCCAGACGATCTCGGAATTCGGGTGCGCGTTCTATTGGCGCTCGGCGCGTTGCTCGGCGCAAAAATAACGAATGTCTACGTCCCAATCATCTACCGTGACGTCGTTGATGTCCTCGATGGACTGACATCGACTGTCATTGTATTGCCACTTGCTTTGTTGCTGGGGTATGGCGGCGCCCGTGTCTTGGCAGTTGCGTTCGAGCAGTTGCGTGAGGCTCTCTTCGCGCGCGTCACCTATCGTGCTATGCGGCGTTCCGCGATGAACGTCTTTAATCATCTTCACGCCTTGAGTCTGCGATTTCATTTAGAGAGGCGCACAGGTGGCCTCTCACGGGTTATTGAACGAGGTGTCAAGGGAATCGAGTTCGTCCTTAGCTTTGCGATATTCAATATAATTCCAACAATCTTGGAAATTCTGATCGTTTGCGGAATTCTATGGAACCTATTCGATTTCCGATACGCGATCGTCACTTTCGTGACCATCGGTTTATATATCGCCTATACGCTCGTCGTCACCGAGTGGCGGATAAAATTTCGCCGCATGATGAACGAACGTGATTCAGACGCGAACACGAAAGCGATCGACAGTCTCCTCAATTACGAGACGGTTAAATACTTCGGTAATGAAATTCATGAGGAAAAGCGCTTCGACGCATCCTTAAAAGGCTACGAGGACGCGGCTGTGTTCAGTACGGTTAGTTTGTCCGCCGTTAATGTAGGACAGGGGGCCATCATTTCGGTCGGCCTTGTTGTCCTGATGATCATGGCGGGCGAGGGCGTCGCAACGGGCGAGATGACGCTCGGGGACTTCGTGCTCGTGAATACCTATTTGATTCAGTTATATCTACCACTCAATTTTCTTGGATATGTCTATCGGACAATCCGTCAGTCGCTGACGGACATGGAGGATATGTTTGGCATTTTAACTGTCCCGCTGGAGGTAGATGACAAGAATGAGGCACGGCCGCTTAAAGTGGCGCATGGTGAAGTCGCATTCGAGGATGTGAATTTCTCATACGAAGAGCGACGTTCGATCCTCCACGATGTCTCGTTTTCCGTGCCGTCTGGCAAGACTGTAGCGATCGTCGGGCCCAGCGGCGCCGGCAAGTCGACTATCAGTCGGCTTTTGTTTCGGTTCTATGACGTTACCGGCGGAACCATCCGCATCGATGGGCAAGATATCCGTGACATGACGCAGTCCAGTCTTCGTGACGCGATAGGAATCGTTCCGCAGGACACGGTACTGTTTAACGACACCATCTATTACAATATCGCCTATGGGCGGACCGACGCGACGGTCGAAGAGGTTGAGGCCGCGGCTAAGCTGTCGCGCATTCATGACTTTGTGAGGGATTTACCGGACGGTTACGAAAGTGTGGTTGGCGAACGTGGCCTGAAACTCTCCGGGGGAGAGAAGCAACGTGTGGCCATCGCAAGGATGATCTTGAAACAGCCTTTGATCATGCTGTTTGATGAAGCGACGTCGGCTCTGGACACACACACGGAACGCGAAATTCAAGAGAGCTTGCGTGAAGTGTCGCGAGACAGAACAACGCTGATTATTGCCCATCGCCTGTCGACGGTCGTGCATGCCAACGAAATCATTGTGCTGGATCAAGGGGCGGTTGTCGAGCGGGGAACACACACACAGTTGCTCGCTGATAACGGACGTTACGCGCGAATGTGGCACCAGCAGCAGGAAGGGGGCTGATGATGCATTGTAGCCGAAAGCCAATGTTGATGTTCTTCGTCGCTCTATCCTTCGGTTGGAGTACACTGGCCAACTCGCAGAAAGGTATCAGTTTCGAGCATTCGGAGATCTTTATCGAAACGAAGAATGGTCAGCATCGTTTTGCCGTCGAACTTGCGCATACTCCCGAGCAATTGTCGTTCGGGCTGATGTTTCGCCGCGCGTTGCCCCGGGACGCGGGAATGCTGTTTGATTATGCGCGGCCTCAGCGGGTCGCCATGTGGATGAAAAATACGCTAATTCCACTCGATATGTTGTTTATCGATACATCGGGTCGTATCGTTCATATTCACCAACGTGCCGTGCCACGTTCGCTGGAGACCATATCGTCGAAGGTTCCTGTTCGCGGCGTTTTGGAACTCAACGGCGGTACCGTCTCGCGTCTTGGCATTACGCGCGGTGATAGAGTCCATCATAAGATTTTCGGTAATTAGCGGGTTCGCGTAATCGCGAGAGGGAGCGCTAGGTACGCGGGGTTCCTTGCTTGCCGATCAATGCCTGCCAGTCCTGGCCTGAGGCAACCATGCAGGTCTCACCATCCGATGACGTCACAATAATTGTATACAGGACGTGAGGACTTCGATAATGCCTCCGTTTTCCGCAGTACCCATCGCAAACGGTTTCTCAGCATTTTCGGATGACACGTATTTCAAGATAGTGCGCCTTTGTTCACAGCGTTGCGCCTCTTCCCCCGCGCATGCTGAAACGATCGCGGTCATTAGCGCGCAAAAAACACCAAGTAAGACGCTATATATAAGTATAAATATGATATTTGAATTAAATTTTTATTATGATTAAAAAAATCATAATAAATATATT
>DJKK01000038.1:0-5078 GCA_002434595.1 Alphaproteobacteria bacterium UBA6544
TCGCATCAAAGTGTCGGAACGAATGGAGCCTCGGAAGGAGACTTCGGGTTCAGAAATTGATTGGGACAATCATTTGCGCGAAATCTGAGGATGTGGTCAATGCGCTTGTAAAGTAGTGGTGCTCTTCAGGTTAATAGCAGCCGCTTGAAATTAGGTCTCACGATGTCCGCTTTGGAGCGAAATTCGTCGTCGTCGAATGGTCATCACGAGACGCCGGGTAACCTCATGCCTTTCGCTTCTATCGACTAAGTTGCGTTTGGAAACCGCAGGCTCACGGTCGTATCTGCATTTTCCCTGCTATTGATTACGAGGCTTCCTCCCAGCCTTTCGATAAGATTCTTTGAAAGCGCTAATCCGAGTCCGGCACCCTGATGAATTAAATCGATGCTGGCTCTACTTTGGCCGAAGGGTTTGGTAACCAATTCGAGATCGCCGGCCGGTATACTGATTCCCGTATTGTTCACCCGCCCGATAGTATCACCGTTACCTTAAAGCTCAGTTGTGATCTCAATATTCCGGAGTGCGATTGCCGGTATGAGGCAATAGAGAGGCTTATTCGGTGCACCTCCGAACGACAAACTGCGGGCGGCCTTGGCAATCCTTTCGTTTCTATTTTCAAGCATCGCCGCATTGGGGTACCGTCAACCTGTCCTTTGCGTCATTCGAGCCGACTTGGCTGTTTCAGAATTCAGCTTTTACAGAATCTGAGGCCCAAGGATAGTCTTCCGTTCAAACGAAACCGCGATTAATTCATCGTGGGGCTGGGACAAACTTGCATTTGGTAAACGGATCATTGCCGAATAGGCAATATGGATCGCTACCATTAGGCAAGAAAGCTAAAAGTGTCCTTTTGGCAGTGCTCATTTTAATGCTGCTTTTAAGGCGATTACGATAGTTCCGCAAAATTGAGTTCCCTCATATTGACGCCATATTACCTATGTGGCCGCGGCCATCGCTATTTATATTTGGAATTATCAGATGGGCTTCGCATGAAATTTCCTAATCCGGTAAAAGGTCGTGCCGTTTGGACAGCGGCAGACTTAGCTACAGACTCAAATTGGATACACAAACTTGATCAGGACGAGTGCGCAGAAGTCACCGGAGCGGTGAAAGCGGTTCTGGCACAGGGGCTTGATCCCGAAGGATTCGATCGCGCGGATTTTCAACTGCCGGGATTGTCGCTGGTTTTGAATGCTTTGGGGGAGGAACTGCACGTCGGGCGCGGCTGCGTTCTCATTCGAGGTTTGCCAGTCGAAAATTACAGTGACGCGGAACAGAGGGCTGCCTATTGGGGAATTGCCACGCATTTTGGTAATGCCGTCTCTCAAAATTCAAAAGGCCAACGGTTGGCTGCTGTCACCGACCACGGTAATGACATCAGCCGCGGCAATACTCGTGGCTATACAACGAATGCAGCCCTTTACCCGCACAGCGATATGTCTCAGATGACAGGACTGCTCTGCGTGCGGCCGGCCGCGAGCGGTGGCGAGAGTCAGATTGCGAGCTCGCTGGCGATCTACAACCGCATCCGCGAAATGAAGCCGGAGTATCTGGAGGTCCTTTTCCGTGGTTTTCATCACGATTTGCGCGGCGAAGGGCCACGGGCCTCCATTGACGAGGTGACTTTTCACCGCGTGCCGGTTTTCAGCGAATGCGAGGGGTGGCTTTCCTGTGGCTTTAACCCAAAGATTTCCATCAATGGTGAAAACAAACGAGGCATGCCGGTCTCAGAGGCTGACGTAGAAGCACTCGATTATCTTAGCGAGGTAGCGAGGCAACCAGAATTTTCTTTTGAGATGACCTTACAAGCGGGTGATATTCAACTCGTGAACAATCATGCTGTCCTTCATTCGCGAAGCGGATATATCGATTCCGTCGATCCGGCTGATCGTCGAAAACTTTTCCGATTGTGGCTAAACCCATACCTACAACGACCACTCCAGGCAGATTTTGCTGACCGATATAATACTGGCCCGAATGGCGGTGTCGCTATTGGCGGTGGTGCAGAATATGTTTTTTGACGTAGCAAATAGAATTTCATCGAGGAAGAAGATCTCTCAAAAATCCCAGAGCCGATTGGAATATCGGTTAATCGCAGTCACCTCCTGAGTTGGGATATCTTTTTCATAGCGGTATATCTCTGAGTGTAGCCACTCGATCTCAGCCTCCTTATCTAAGCAAATCGTCCACCACACTTTTCCGTTTTGTAATCCGGCCGGCCGCCAGCGATAACCTCGATTGCGCAGAGTGTCTTTCTCATCAAATGGCGCATCGACTGCGCAAATCAGATGTTCGGCATTTAGAGCGCTTTCCCGCACGACTTCCAGCACCCGCCGATTAGACTTTGGTAAAGTCTGTGCAAGAAGTGCGAGGCAGGCTTGGCAGTCTGCCAGAGCTGTATGGCCGTCGTAAAACCAGCCGAACTGCATTCCAAGATAGTCTAGTTTACCCGCGGTAAATCCTTCACGCAGCCAGTCGATTGTTTGGAAGGTGCATGCCCAAGGTTTCTCGGCAAAACACGGCCAGTGCTTTTCGACCATTACGCGATCAAAAAATGCATTATGAGCAAAGATCAGGTCGGACTGCTCAACGATTAGCCGCACCATTGCTTCATCGATGCTTTGGCCACGGACCATTTGGTCCGTGATCCCTGTTATGATGGATGCCTCTTCTGAGATGGGTAGTGCTGGTTCCCTAAATCCTTCGAAGGATAAATCTTTATGGACGTTGGTAATACGACCATCCAATGGGTCATAATCAAAAGGCAGCATGGCTAGCTGTATAACGTCATCGTTCTCCAGGGAAAGGCCCGTTGCTTCAACATCAAGAGCCAGTCCGCGTTTTAAAGGTTGGCCATCAGATTTATTAAATTGGTTTGGTATCTCAAGGCGACGCAGGAGTTTCCACTGCTCGGGCGGAACGGTGGTATTATTCCGAATGACAGTTGATATATCGAATCCAAAGTTTGTGAAGTCATTCATAAAATAGGCCTGTGTTGGTTATCTGACTTATCCGTCTTGCAAAAAATAAACGAAGCCGTCCATGTGATAAAAATCGTCTCATCATTTGATATTGATAATGATTGCTGAGCAATCGTCATGGCTTCCTGCATTAGCAGCGGCGTCGCATAATTCTTTTGCAGGGTCCTTTCCATTCCCAGCAATGATCCCGCTCAAATAATCATCATCTAAAAAATCCGTGACGCCGTCAGAAAATATTGCAATTTGGCTTATGTGCTCAATGGAAAGACATCCGGTATGCGGGTTTAACGTGTTCGAATAATTTCCGCCAAGGCATTGCGTTATCATGCTCGACGACCGAAGCCCGGCGGGAATGTCATCGATGCTCACCTGCGTAATTCCGTGCTTGCCTCTCGCGTAAATACGACTGTCGCCTACATTGGCCCAAAGGATGACACCCGGTTTAAAGAGAGTAAGGGCAATCGTCGTCGCCATTCCCTGAAGCCCAATCTTTGTGGCCTCTGAAATGATTGAACCGTGCGCACCTTGGATGCCGGCCTCAAGTTCCTTGGGGTTTGTGTCGCCGCGAATACTTTTTGATAAATATTTTACAGCTGTATTGCTTGCGACCTCGCCACCGACGTGGCCACCAACGCCATCAGCAACACAAAAAAACTTAGATTGTTTGTCGAGAACGTATTCAGACGTATTCTTGTAGACTGTGGTTGGAGGCGCGATTTTGCCCGCGTGGCACAGTGTATCTTGATTGATGAGACGCTCCTTACCGCGTGCTGAATAGCTAAAGACTTTTAGGTGCATTTAGTCGTTTCTGGCATTGTTTATGTCGTCCATTATGGTGCTAATCTCTACTTGCAGCAGTAGAATATTTTGTGGTCTCTCGGTAGGTTCGATATGGATGCAAAGGGGAGAGTAGGTCATACAAAGTCTGGCGTGCTACCTAATAAAATAGATGATGTACTGACGTCAGTGAAACCGGTGTTTACCAATTATATTTCATAAGTTTCTGGTTGAATTTTCACTCAATCTGTGTAAACTTTTAAATAGCATCAAGAGAGGGCTGACGTGCCCCGCCAACCTGCTTACCCGGCAAGGTGGTCTTAAAAAGAGATGTGGCCAAGGACGGCAAAAATGGGTCCAAAGCCAGTAAACACGTCCGAACTCTCATATGCATGCCAGAGACGTGACCTTAGTGCGCAGATTACGAACAAGTTATATTGGGGACGGTTTCTGGAGCGGTCAGACATTTATGAATGTGAGTTGTCATGGAACGTTTACCACTCCTACCTCTGACGGAAGACGAATTTTGGGATATTGCTGAAAGCCAATTTCCGGAGTGGTTTTCATCTGATGTATCTGATGTTTTGGGACATTCAGTTTCAGAGTGGTCACAGGTCGATAAGGCAACCGTGAAGGTCGTTTTCACTTCATTGGAAAAAGATCCCGTTTCGGGAAGCGAAAGTACCTACAAATTTTATTGTCGGATGAAGTTTAAGGAGCGCGATGGTTGGTACATTGAGGCGCACACAATCGATGTTTGATCATGTGTCATGCGGAATAGATTGGCGTCTTTTTCGATTGCCTTGCAGAACCGGTGTACGGCTGAGTTCTGGATAGGACGTTAATTATGAAATCATTGGCAAATTCGCAGATTACGCATACCAAGACGACGGATGAATTTGATTTCAGATATGCATCAGAAATCGATGGCGCTGATCCGCTGTGGAACAAGCTTGGGTGTCATACGGGACAGCGTGATCCATTCAGTTGTCTACCGTCTTGGCAACTGGCGTTCAATGAGACGCGTGATCCGCGCAGTCGAATATTGATCCGTCGATCAGGAGACAATCTGATTGCGTTTTCGCAACGGTCCGTTTCGCCAAATGTTCGACGGGCATCAGACTTTTATCTTAAATCAATCGAACACGGATGGTGTTTTGGAAGTAATGTATTGGGAGCGCATGGCGCCGAGCTTCTACACGACACCATGATTGAACTCGAACGACTTTATTGGCGAAGGTTCCCGCCAATCATGGTCAGCGGTATTGCACCGCAGGGCGCCACATACAAGGCACTCAAAAAGTATTTCTCAAAGGGTTT
>DJKK01000038.1:5459-6082 GCA_002434595.1 Alphaproteobacteria bacterium UBA6544
TTTGATGGATACTATTCCCGAAGGTCGGCAAACCACCGCAAGAAAACACGAAAGCAGATGAGACGTGCCCATGAGGCGGGTGTCGTATTCGAGCGTCATAATCCGCGGACTGAGTTAGAGGCAGACGATATCTACAGCCGCATGCTCGATGTCGAGCGCATTAGCTGGAAGGGCATTGATGAATGCGGGATGGATGAGCCTGTATCACGCGCATTTTACGATGCCTTGCTCAAACGACTGACGCAGACTGGCGATGCCCGCATCATCATGGCTGTGAATGATGGCAGGGACATTGGATTTATTTTTGGAAGCATGGCAGGGAAGATTTACCGAGGACAGCAGTTCAGCTTTGATGAAAGTTGGGCCCATGCATCCATCGGAAATGTTTTGCAGGCAGAGCAAATCAGATGGCTCTGTGAAGAAGGCGCGGTGCGCTATGACATGGGCCCCCGTTTTGGACGGGGGATGGAATACAAAAAACATTGGACGGAGCGTTTATTCCATATGCAGACGTGGTTCCTAGTCAGGAATTAATCGGACGAATAATACTGGCTTTCCCTATTTAAGGAATATTCAGGCGTTATTGGACTGATCCACCTCACGGATTGGGGATTTGAACTTCA
>DJKK01000038.1:6418-6644 GCA_002434595.1 Alphaproteobacteria bacterium UBA6544
AACTTCAGATTGTGCCCCCGGCATCACGCCATAGCACTAAAGAGAGGAAATATTCATGAACGACATTGCAAAATTTGCACCCGGTCTCGACAGGATATCTCGAGGTAGCCTTTACCCGCATCAGGCGGATGGCGTTGCGTATTTGTTGTCAAAGAAGCGCGTGATCCTCGCTGATGACATGGGCCTCGGCAAAACCCGCCAGGCCATTGTTGCGATGGAGGCAGGC
>DJKK01000065.1:0-3986 GCA_002434595.1 Alphaproteobacteria bacterium UBA6544
GCCAATCAGGCAGATCTTCGCCGTCGTTCCGCCCATGTCGAAGGAGATCACCTTGTCGAGTTCCATCTCCCGCGCGATCTTGGTCGCCAGGATGGCCCCCCCCGCCGGGCCCGATTCGACGAGCCGGATCGGGAACTGCATGGCGTTCTCGAGCGTGGTTAGCCCACCCCCGGACGTCATCAGCAAAACCGGACAGGCAAGCCCCATCGCCGCCAGCCGATCGCGGAGCCGTGCCAGGTAACTCGCCATCAGCGGACGCACATAGGCATTGGCGACGGTCGTGGTGAAGCGCTCATATTCGCGGATTTCAGGGCAGACCTCGGACGACAGGCTGTACGAGATATCCGGCAGTCGGGCGGCCAAAAGATCGCGAGTGCGGCGTTCGTGATCGGGATTCGCGTAGGCGTGCATGTAACCGATGGCCACGCTCTCGATTCCGTTCTCTTCGATCGTTGCGACACAGGCCACGACGCCAGCCTCATCGAGCGGCTTCAGGACTCGACCGGCAAGATCTGTGCGTTCGGCGACCGGAAGGCGGAGCTTTCGCGGGACGAGCGGGACAGGCTTCTCAATCATTATGTCGTACTGGTCGTAGCGGCTCTCATAACCGATCTCGAGGACGTCGCGGAACCCTTCGGTGGTGATGAATGCAGTCTTGGCGCCCTTTCGCTCGAGAATTGCGTTGGTTGCGAGCGTCGTGCCGTGCAGGAGAAGTGACGGCGCCCCTGCCTCAAGACCGGCCTCGTCGAGCGCGGCTTCGATCCCGGCGATCACCCCTTCTTCGGGGCCGGCCGAAGTCGTCAAAACCTTGGCGGTCGTTCGCACGCCCGCCGCATCGAGAACGATATCCGTGAACGTGCCGCCGATATCCACCGCCAGCCGCACGCCGTCGCGCGCCACCGTCATATCTTACCTCCGGGGGTCACTCGGAATAGGAACCCGCCTGATATACAGCCTCAGCGAAAACCCGCAAGGGTCGTTGACCCCGGCGTCATCCTGCCTATGATGCGCCGAGTGCCCCTGTGGCGGAACTGGTAGACGCGCTGGATTCAAAATCCAGTTCCCGTAAGGGAGTGCGAGTTCGATTCTCGCTGGGGGCACCATTTTCGGCTTTCCCTTTATTCGGAAACCTGCGGCGCCAGACCATATTGCTGGAAGGAAGATGATTTGGAGTTTCCCGCTATGACCGCCACCCTGACGCACGAGATCAATGCCTACAACCTGTCCGCCGCCTCGGAAAACAAGATTCACGACGACGCGGTGGCGCAGAAGTTTGGTTTCCAGGGCGGTTTGGTGCCAGGGGTCGAGGTGTACGCCTATATGACCAATTTGCCGGTCCGGCAATTCGGGGTGGAATGGCTCTCGGGCGGCACGGCTGAGTGCCGGTTCCAGAAGCCGGTCTACGACGGCCGAATGGCCCTAGCGTCCGGCGTGGCGGAAATGGACGGCAGCTTAACCCTAAAAGTCGAATCAGAAGGCGTCCTCTGTGGCAGCGGGACGGCATCGATGGGACACGGGAAGATCCCCCCTGATATCGCTGGCTATCCGGTATCCTCCCTCGCAGATTACGACGCAAGGCCGGACGCGGCTCCGGAATCGCTGGTCGAGGGCCAGATCATGGGGACGTTCCGCCAGACCATGGATGCGCGCGAACTCACGCAATACCTTGACGACGTGCGCGAAGATCTGACGCTCTACGGTGAGGAACAGATTGTTCATCCCGGCTGGCTGCTGCGCCTTGGCAACCGGGCACTTGCGATGAATGTCAGGCTTGGCCCATGGATTCATGTCGGCAGCCGGCTCGATAATTTTGCGGCCGCCCGCTACGGCGATACCGTGGAGGCGCGCGCCAAGGTTTCGAAACAGTACGAACACAAAGGTCATCGCTTCGTCGAACTCGACGTCTTACTGGTCGCCAATGAAGAAACCGCGCTCGCTCAGATCGATCACACCGCGATTTATCGCCCGCGCCAGGTAGCGGAAGCGGCCTAAGCCCTGGTCAGTGCCTTCGAAGCCAGAGGCTCGATTCGATCGCGCCGGGCACGAGAGGCAACTTGTCCACGAAAGAACCATCGACCGCGTCCAGCATCTAACGCACCACGTAGGCCATTGAGAACAATATTTCCTAACGGCCTTCTTGCAGCAACGCCGCGACCACCTCCTGCTCGCTGCAATGTCGGTGCGCCCAAGAAGCGGGATAGCCGCCCGGCTGAAAAATATCGTTGAAATGCACCAAGACGCGCGGCGGCAGCGCCGGAAATACACGTTCGAGAAGGACATCGACATCGCTACCCGGTATTCGAATTTGGCTCGAATAGACGAACAGTTTGTCACTCCGAGACGGGCTTCTCGAAGATAGCCCCATCAATCTCCTAAACCTGCTAACGCAAGAGAGTGCGGCGCGGCGTCCGAAACGAGGCGCTCCGTCACGGGGAGTGCGTCATCCCCTCGCGCGCTACAATGGTTCCGGGATGAACTATAACCGCCTCTTCGGCGATCGCGTCTATCTTGTCATCATCGTGAGTAGGGTCGTGGTGGAATATGACAAGCTTCTTAGCCCCCCGCTTCCTTGACGAGCCGCACGCCTTCCTCCCATGTAGAATGCCCGAAACCCCTGTAATTCTAATAGGTTCCGTCGGTATACATCGAATCGTAGAAGACTAGGTCGGCGCCTTGCAGCAGTTCTAGGATATTTGGATAGCGGCCGTAATCAGGATGCTCAGTATCTGTAATATAGCAAATTGAGCGGCCCCCATATTCAACACGATAGCCTGTTGCTTGGTTCGGATGATTGAGTTTGCCACTCCGCACAGTTACACCGGGATGCGGCTCCAACAAATCGCCGACTGTGAAATCTTTATACTCGACATCTGCCTGGAAAATCTCCAGAGGCACTGGAAAGAGCGGCGCCATCATCATTTAGGTCAATACTTGCTTCAAGGTGTAATCGGGCTGCAGGTGCCCCGCCCACATCGTTATCTTATTACCGGGAATGAACAACAGTACGAAAAACGGCAGGCCGCAAATATGATCGAAATGCGTGTGGGTGATATAGCGGTTGGTGTCAATCGGACATTCTGTAATCAGCTTGTCGCCGAGATCGCGTATCCCGGTGCCGGCATCCAGAATAATTAGATGATCGCCGCAACGAACTTCCAGGCAAGAGGTATTTCCCCCGTAGCGCACCGTCTTCGGCCCTGGAACAGCGATGCTGCCGCGTACACCCCAGAAATGGACAGTGAAGTCTTCCGCTTCACCCATGCCACGTGTTGACCCCATAAGTCCCTTTATCGCGTCCGACAGTACCTATTGTACTTCAAGCCTCAAGACGTTGTCGCCGGTTCTTGTGCGGCGCGTTAAGGGACGAGTCGATACCCGCCCGGTTCCGTCACGAGAATTTCCGCGTTCGACGGGTACAATTCGATCTTCTGGCGCAGCCGGTAGACGTGGGTTTCCAAAGTATGCGTGGCCACACCCGCGTTATATCCCCAGACTTCGCCAAGCAAGGTATCACGACCGACGACCTTGCCGCCCGCTTGATAGAGAAACTTCAGGATAGACGTTTCTTTCTCCGTCAGGCGCACCTTCTTCTCGCTCTTGTCCTCAACCAGCATTTTCGCGCTCGGCTTGAACGTATACGGCCCTATAGAAAAGACATCATCTTCACTCTGCTGGTGCTGACGCAACTGGGCCCGAATGCGCGCCAAGAGAACGCCTAGACGAAACGGCTTGCTAATATAATCGTTGGCCCCCGCATCGAGACCGAGAATGGTATCGATGTCCGTATCCGACCTCGTCAACATTACGATTGGAGACTTGACCCCGTTGCGCCGCATCAAGCGACAGGCATCGCGACCGTCCATATCCGGCAGGCCGGCATCGAGTAGGATGACGTCAAAATACTCTTCTTCGAGCAAATCCAAGCCTTCCTTCGCGGTACCCGCACCCTTCGACTCGAATTCCTCATGCAATCCCAATTGTTCAGC
>DJKK01000065.1:4379-15804 GCA_002434595.1 Alphaproteobacteria bacterium UBA6544
CCTTTTTGCCGAATTCGCGACACACGCACGATGGCATTAAACATAAGCATCCGAATGCCGCAGTAATATAGAGCATCGGTCCACTCACCATCTCGCACGATTATGCGAGCGGCAAATGATTCCGCCCAATCGACAACGATTCGTCAGCCAGACCCGCCGAAACTATTGAAATTCCTATGATTCATCTTTGGCACTCTATTTGCGAAGATAGCTGCCGAGGAGGAGTTTAACGTCATGTCAGCGGAACGAATTGCCGTCGCCGGCGCGACCGCCATCTTTGAAGCACCCAAGAGCCCCGTGTCCAATAAGGGAGACGGGTCATTTCTCGACGCAATCCAATTGGCCAGCGCGGCGGCAGCGACGCCTCCCCCACAACCGTTAAATCCGACCGATAAGGAGGGATCCGCCTCCAGACAGGAAACTCAAGAAGAGTTCCATTCATACGATGAAGGGGAGGACTGGAATCCAGCTCAGGAAGCAAATTTCTTTGGCGCAGACGGATTTGATTTTGGCGATTTGCTCGACGTCATTAATCCGCTGCAGCATCTGCCTGTCATCTCGTCAATCTATCGCACCCTGACCGGTGATGAAATTTCGCCTGCATCCCGCCTCGCCGGTGGCGCACTTTTTGGCGGTCCGGTCGGGTTCGCGAGCGCTTTCGTCACTGCCGTTATTGAAGATGCCACAGACACAACGATCGGTGACGTCATCGTTTCAGCTTTCACCGACGAAGACGAAACAGGCAGTGCAGCACAATTGGCCGCAATCTCTGGTGCAAGCGGGAAAGATACCGGGCCTATTTCCACTGCTGGCGCGACGGCAGCGCTAATGCCTCAAGCAGCGCCGGCGACGGTCACGGTTAACCCGGCACCGTCCGAACCCAGAACACCGCTGCAGCCGCATGCCATCATGGCGGCTTTTGATAAACCGAAACCCTCACCCCTGGCCTTCGCTCGGGAGCTCGTAGAATCGCCAAAAGCAGGAATAATTGCGCCATCCGCCAACGCTACGAAATCGGTCATCGCCGCAGATGAAGCGATGCGCGCAAAACCCAATATGCCGGATCCCGTTGCCGCCGTTCTTGCCGCGCGCAGCCAGGTCCCGCGCGGTGGCTCGATTTCGGGACTTTCCGCCTATCGCAAGGTGCCTGTCATGAACGCTACGATGGATACGAAGACCCTAACCCAAAAAGCCACGCCGCAATCTAATATCATGCAACTTGATGGAGCGGCCAATCAGGCGCGAGACACCGCACCCGCCTATGAGCCGGGCAAACGCGGGGCACCACCGCCAAGAACGAACTTCGATGCACAGGCGGGGGGCCGCCGTCGCGCCGCCGCCGCCGCCGCGGTTCCGAATGCCATGATGTCCGCACTCGACAAGTATGAATCCATGCTAATGAACCGGCGTCAGCCCGATTCGGATGACTTGACGATGTAGCCGCTGCAGCGGTCCAATCTGATATGGACATTCAGGTATATTCGTGTGGTCTGCTTGTTGTGGGAGACCGTGTCATCCGGTGTACGATCGGACACGGCGGCGTGCGTGGGGACAAACGAGAAGGTGATGGTGGAACCCCGATCGGACAGTTCGCGCTACGCGAAGTCCTGTACCGGGAGGACCGCGTGCGGCGCCCCACGACACACCTTCCGATCTCCATCATTGGACCCGACGAAGGTTGGTGCGACGATCCTTCGGAAAAGGAATACAACCGCCGGATCTTATTGCCCCACTCTGGAAGACACGAGACGCTTTACCGGCCGGATTCCATCTACGACATCGTAGTGCCTCTCGGGTACAATGACGACCCGCCGATCGCCGGAAAGGGAAGTGCGATCTTCATGCATATCGCACGGGACGATTATTCGACGACGGAGGGCTGCGTTGCCGTCGCCCGAGACGATCTATTGACTATCCTGACACGAATCGGTCCCGGCGATTTTCTGACGGTCATTCCACCGCGGCCATAGCGGTCGCACGGGCACCGAATATGGCCGAACCAACGCGTACTACTGTTGCTCCGAACTGAACCGCAATCGAATAGTCCGCACTCATCCCCATACTTAAGCGCGGCAGACCAAATCGGGTCGCCATATCCTGTAAGAGAGCAAAATGCGGCGACGGCTCCTCTCCGTGCGGTGGAATACACATCAGACCGACAATATCCAACTCAAGATCATTCCGACACAGATCGACAAAAGCTTTTGTTTCCGCCGGTGGAATACCGGCTTTCTGCGGTTCCTCGCCGGTATTCACTTGAACGAAGCAGGGCAGCGAACGATCAGCCGTCGCCATTTCCTTCGCCAACGCCCGTGCAAGCCGTTCGCGGTCCACGGTTTGAATAACATCGAACAACGATACGGCCTTGCGGACCTTGTTGGTTTGCAGCGGGCCAATAAGATGCAGTTCAATATCGTCGCATTCAGCCTTCAGTTCCGGCCACTTTCGTTCGGCCTCTTGGACGCGATTCTCTCCGAAGACACGCTGTTCCGCGGCGATCGCCCGGCGGATTGTATCGGCCGGGAAAGTCTTTGAGACCGCACACAGAGTGACATCGCTCGCCAGCCTACTCACTTCGCGTGCCCTCGATTCGATCTCCTCCTGCACCCGAGCGAGATTGTCGGTGATTGATTGGCGATCCTGCATTGCTTCTATCTCCTTACCTCAACCCGCAGCGCAGAAGAAACCACTGGAAATCGCGCGCCATTTTCCGCATATAGGCGAGGATGATGGGTAAAGTAGGCCGAATTCTAGCAATTTTCAGCATTGCGGCACTTGGCGCCGGATGTTCCTTCTTCGGAGACGACGAAGGTTCGGGGGGCGGCTCTAGACAAGTGAAACGTGTCGAGAGCGAGAGCGCGGGACCGGACAAGGGTCTGCTCAATAACTGGTTCGGGCTGAACGAACAGCCCGGCGTGAGCAGCGGCTCGGGTTCGGCGCTGGGTGTGAGTGTGAATGCGTTCTTGTGGCGCGCGGCCCTCGATACGATTTCCTTCATGCCTTTGGCAAACGCCGATCCATTTGGCGGCATCATCCTCACGGATTGGTTCCGTCCGCCGGAAACCGGAAGTGAGCGTTTTAAGGTAAATGTCTATATTTTGGATAGCGAATTGAGAGCCGACGGCCTGCGGGTTTCAGTGTTCCGGCAACGCCTCGATGCACGTGGCGTTTGGCTCGATGCCAAAGTCAGTGCCGATACAGGCACTAACCTAGAGAACGCCATCCTAAAGCGGGCGCGGCAAATGCGCGTCAATTTGCAGTAGATCACGGTCGCGACTGCGGTTTCTGATCTGTATTTTTTTGAGAGAGGGGGCCGCCGGCCGGCGCAAATGGATCGCTATAATTTCAAGACCGCTGAGGCGAAATGGCAGAACATCTGGGCAGAGCATGGAAGTTTCGAGGCCGACGAGGATCCGGAACGCCCAAAATACTACGTTTTGGAAATGTTTCCCTATCCCTCTGGTCGGATTCACATGGGCCATGTGCGCTGCTACACGATCGGCGACGTTGTTGCCCGATATAAGCGCGCCTGCGGGTTCAACGTCCTTCACCCGATGGGCTGGGACGCATTCGGACTGCCTGCAGAGAATGCCGCGTTCGAAAACAAGGTACATCCCGCCAAATGGACCCGCGAAAATATCGCGGCCATGCGGGACCAATTGAAATCTATGGGCCTTTCCTACGATTGGCGACGCGAGCTCGCGACCTGCGAACCTGAATACTTTCGGCACGAACAGAAGATGTTTCTCGATTTTCTCAAAGCCGGTCTTGCCTATAAGCGGGAATCTTGGGTGAATTGGGACCCTGTTGAGCAAACCGTGCTAGCGAACGAGCAAGTGATCGACGGTTGCGGTTGGCGCTCGGGCGCGCCAGTAGAGCGCCGCCTTCTCGCACAGTGGTTTCTCAAGATTACTAAGTATGCGGACGACCTGTTGGAAACGCTCGCGGAGCTCGATCGATGGCCGGATCAAGTGCGCTTGATGCAGGCAAATTGGATTAATCGGTCGGAAGGTGCGACCGTCGGGTTTTCGCTTGCCGGTCGGACAGATTCGCTGGACGTCTTCACAACGCGCCCCGATACGCTGTTCGGCGCAAGTTTTTGCGCCATCGCGGCAAATCATCCCCTCGCACTTGAATTGGCGGAGAGTGATCCGGAATTGGCGACGTTTATCGAGCGATGCAGTCGCATGGGGACAAGTGAGGCGGCGATCGAGGCTGCCGAAAAAGAAGGATATTTGACTGCGCTTCGCGCATGCCATCCGTTCTCCAAGAATTGGGAGCTTCCGGTTTACGTCGCCAATTTCGTTCTGATGGAATACGGGACAGGTGCTATTTTCGGATGCCCGGCCCACGATCAGCGCGACCTTGATTTTGCTCGAAAATATGGGCTTGACGTGGTGCCGGTCGTTGCGCCCAATGACGGAAGCGGGGCCGAGATCGGGAGTGAAGCCTTTACCGGCGACGGGGAGATTATAAATTCTGAGTTTATGACCGGTCTCGACGTTGAGGCCGCCAAGCGGCGGGCGATCGATGAGCTGGAGCGGTTGAATTCAGGACAGTCGAAGATCACCTACCGCTTGAGGGACTGGGGCGTTTCTCGGCAGCGGTATTGGGGTTGTCCGGTCCCCGTCATCCATTGCGAGAGCTGCGGAAATGTTCCTGTTCCAGAACCCGAACTGCCCGTCACTTTGCCGGACGATGTTGATTTTGAGCAGTCGGGCAACCCACTTGATCACCATCCGACGTGGAAACACGTGCCTTGCCCGGTATGTAACAAGCCGGCGGAGCGCGAGACCGACACTTTCGATACCTTCTTCGAATCGTCTTGGTATTTTGTGCAGTTCGGATCGACGGAGCAGGAACGCATATTTTCACGCGCGGAAGCTGATTATTGGATGCCGGTGGACCAGTATATTGGCGGGATTGAGCATGCGATTCTTCATCTGTTGTATTCCCGGTTTTTTACCCGCGCATTGACCGATTGCGGCTATCTCGATGTGAAGGAGCCATTCGCCGGCCTGCTGACGCAAGGTATGGTCTGTCACGAAACCTACCGCGACGCCTCCGAGGAGATGGGCGGCTGGCTGTTCCCGGAACAGGTGACGCGCGATTCTGATAATAAATTGGTTCAAGTCGGTAATGGTCGGCCCGTTGTTGCCGGGCGGTCGGAAAAAATGAGCAAGTCGCGGAAGAATGTCGTGGATCCGGAACTCATAATCGCGACCTACGGTGCGGATACCGCCCGGTTGTTCATGCTGTCGGACAGTCCCGCGGCGCGCGACCTCGAATGGACGGACGCCGGGATCGAAGGGGCGTGGCGATATACCAACCGTATCTGGCGGATGATCGCCAAGCCGGAATTTCATTTATCCCCAGTGACGGGCGATGCGCCAGAGACGTTCGACGATGCGTCGGAAGAGGTTCTACGCAAGATTCACCGCACGATCGCCGATGTGACCGCGGATTTTGACGCCTTTCGCTTCAATCGGGCGGTTGCCCGGATTCGCGAGCTGACGAACACACTCGCAAACCTCGATGGCGACAGCGCTGACCGAGCTTGGACCCGCCGGTTCGGCTTTGAGACGACGGCCCAATTAATCGCGCCGGTCATGCCGCATATCGCCGAGGAACTGTGGTCCCTACTCGGGCACAAATCCTTACTTAGCGACACTGCGTGGCCAAGCGCGGACGAAACCTATCTTTCCGAAGATACGGTAACATTGGCAGTCCAAGTCAATGGCAAATTGCGCGGCACGATTGATCTGCCCGTCGATGTCGACAAGCAAATTGCAGAGGAGCGCGCACTGGCGCTCGAGAACGTTGCGCGTGCAACCGGTGGAATCGCTCCTCGAAAGGTTATCGTGGTGCCAAACAAGGTGATAAATGTCGTTCTTTAGACCTTTTTGGACATACACACTGCTTATCGCCTTGGCGGCTTGTGGCTTCAGTCCGCTTTATGGCGGAGCTGAAAATAGCACGATAAATCAAGAACTTGCGTACGTGAATATCACCTCGATCGAGGCGCGTGAGGGACAGATCATTCATAATTTTCTGCTCGATCGCTTGAACCCGAGCGGCCGACGAGCCGATTCAAGATACACGCTGAGTGTCGCGGTTTCGCGCACTACACATGAAATTGGCCTGAAGTTTACCGAGGAAGCGACCCGCGCCAAACTGACCTTGATTGCGAGATATTTTTTAACCCGCGACACCGACGGCAAGATATTGGCTGAGGGCAGCGTTCGTTCGGTCAACAGCTATAATATTTCAGATTCTGAATTTGCACGTGTCGCGTCGGAGCGGGATGCAACCGAACGTGCGGCGCGCGAGGTCAGTGACGAGATCAAGACGCGGCTGAGTCTCTACTTTTCTCGTCAAGGCGTATAGTCGCACCGTGAAAATTTCCGCCAGTAAAGCTGATTCCTTCGTTAAAGCACCGCCGGCGGAATTGAGGGTTGCCCTTATTTACGGACCCGATGAGGGGCTGGTGCGCGAACGAGCCGCCGCCCTCGGCGCGACAGTGGTCGCGGACCTGATGGATCCCTTTCTTGTCTGCGAACTGACCGGTGGCGATATCTCCAGTGACCCTGCGCGTCTCGGGGACGAGGTGGCGGCAATTGCACTCACCGGCGGCCGGCGTCTGGTTCGAGTCCGTGACGCAGTAGATGGTATTTCAAAAGCAGTTAAGACAGTTTTGGACGGCGCACCAGGTGATGCATTGACAATTTTGCAAGCTGGGCAACTTGGCCCGCGATCAGCGCTTCGAAAACTTGCGGAAGCCTCAGATGCTGCAGCGGCAATCCCGTGTTATACTGACGATGCGTTTAATTTAGAGCGTGTCATTCTTGAGACGTTGTCTGCGAACGACGTGCGGATCACATCGGAGGCAACCGGTTGGCTCGTCGGCCGCCTCGGCTCCGACCGCGCCATCTCCCGCGGCGAGATGGAGAAATTGGCCCTGTTCGCAGGCCCCGGCGCTGGGATCGATCTCAATATGGCGATGGCCAGTGTGGGCGACAGTGCGGCCGATTCGATGGACGAATTGATTTATGCAGCCGGCGAAGGTGATGCGAACGGAGTTGATCTCTATCTCATGCGAAGTCTTCAGGCCGGCGGGACCGCCGTCGGCATATTGCGGGCCCTAACCAATCATTTAATGCGCCTCGAGGCGGCTGGCGCGCGGATCGCTCAAGGCGATCCGGTACCCTCCGTCTTGAAGTCGCTCCGCCCGCCGGTTTTCTATAAATTGGAGCGACGGTTCCAGAATCAGATACGAATTTGGCAGGGTAACGCTCTTGCGCGCGGATTACGGCTCACGCTCGACGCAGAACTACAGTGCAAGACGACAGGGCTTCCGGAAGATGCCATTTGCGGGCGGGCGCTGCTGCAGATTGCGAGCCTGGCCCGTCAAAGCCAGAGACATGTTCGCTAGCGGTGTTCGCCACCGGTAATTCGCTGCAAAATATCGTCGAGTTGATCGAGACTCGCATAGAGGAACTTCAGAGTTCCCGCCTCTCCGCGGTTGTCGATTTCGACCTTTACACCCAATAGATTACCAAGATCACGCTCGAGTGCCGCTGTATTTGGATCCTTCTCCGACGTGGGCGCGCGCCCGCGACCGTCGACGGCACCTGAGGGGTCGCGCTCCCGGCGAATTAATGCTTCGGTCTGGCGCACGTTGAGCGCTTTCTTGATCACTGCGGTAGCCGCCGCCGCCGGATCGTCCGCACCAAGCAGTGCACGCGCATGACCTGCGCTCAACCGTCCATCTTGCACGCTTTCACGGACTGAAGCCGGAAGGCTGAGTAGACGGATCGTGTTGGCGACATGGCTGCGGCTCTTGCCGATTTCGCGCGCGAGGTCATCTTGGGTACGCGCGAATTGGTCCATAAGACGCTTGTATCCTTCGGCCTCTTCGATCGGCGAAAGATCCTCGCGTTGAAGGTTTTCGATCAACGCGATTTCGAGCGCCTCGCGATCATCGATGTCCTTGATGATTACAGGCACCTCATGCAAACCTGCAGCTTGGGCCGCGCGCCAGCGCCGTTCTCCGGCAACGATCTCATAGCGGTCCGGCTGCCCTTCAAGTGACCGCACCAAGAGCGGCTCGAGAATGCCCTTCTCGCCCACGGAGGTGGTTAAGGCTTGCAAAGCCTCGCTGTCGAATTGGCGCCGCGGCTGGTACGCGCCGCTTTGCAGATACTCGACCGGCAAGGCGCGGCCGTCTCGTTGGGTAGCCGATTGTAGTCCTTCGGGCGGCTCGTCGCCGAAAAGAGCCGATAGGCCCCGCCCGAGATGTTTTCTCTTTCCTTGTTCGGACATCAGACCGCCAACTCCCGCTCGCGTTTGAGAATTTCGCCAGCCAGATGGATATACGCGCGACTTCCCGCACAGCGCCAATCGTAGAGCAGGACCGGCTTGCCATAGGACGGCGCTTCGGAAATGCGGACGTTGCGGGGGATAACGGTCTTGTAGACCTTGTCGCCAAAATGTTCGCGAACATCAGCGGCAACCATATCCGAGAGATTGTTTCTGCGATCGAACATCGTCAGGACGACACCCTGGATCTCAAGTTCGGGGTTAAAACTTTGCCGCACCCGTTCAATGGTGCGAACCAGATGGCTCAGCCCCTCAAGGGCGTAAAATTCACACTGCAGCGGCACCAGGACCGAATGCGCTGCGCATAATGCATTGAGCGTCAACAACCCCAATGCGGGTGGACAGTCGATCAAAATGTAATCATACCCGCCGGCGAGCGCGTTGAGTGCACGCGCTAACCGAAATTCCCGGCCGTCCGCATCCAAGAGCTCAAGTTCAGCACCCGCGAGATGTACCGACGCCGGGGCGATGTCGAGACCGGGTACAACCGTCGGCACGATGGCGTCCGTCGGCGCCCCCTCACCGATCAGAAGATCGTATACCGTAGGACGGTCTTCACGTTTCTCGATATCGAGGCCGGTGCTCGCATTGCCCTGTGCATCGATGTCAACCAACAGAACGCGCATTTCGTTGGCGGCAAGCGCGGTTGCTAGATTTACAGCCGTGGTGGTTTTCCCAACACCGCCCTTCTGATTAGCAACAGCGATAATACGAGGTGATTGCTCAACAGCGGCCATAGTAGACGATTCTGGTTCAGTCATCTGCGGCGTCAACACGGGTGAGCGACTCCATTCTAAGAATAACGCCTTCCGTACTGGAATAGCTCGGAATCACGTCGAGAGACATATTCCAATTCTTTTTTATTTCGGTCAATTCATTTTTAACATCTTTTCCCTTAAAGAAAAAGAAGACTGTGTTTTGTTTAGAAACGGATTGTGTTAATTCAATTAGTCGTTTCAAAGGGGCCACTGCACGTGCTGTCACGATGGCCGCAGGGGCAATTTCCGCCGTTTCAACGCGGGAATTGTGGATTTGGACCGCGGTTCCCGTGACGCGTGACGCCTCGTGAAGGAAGGCGCACTTGCGAGAATCTGAGTCGATGAGATGAACGTCTGGAACCCCCATGATCGCGAGAACCATACCCGGCAGACCCGCACCCGAGCCGATATCCACGACTGGGCCAGACGTCGTCGGTAAATGCGCCATTAGCTGGCCGCTGTCGAGAATGTGGCGGCACCATATATTCTGCGCCGTGTTTGGACCGATGAGATTGATTGCGCGTTGCCATTTCAGAAGAAGTTCAACATACCGCTTAAGACGCTCCAATGTTTCACGTGAAACATCGAGCCGTTCACCGACCTCGCTCGCGGTCTGAAATTCAGTCACCGGCGGCGGACGTCCCACGCTTCACATGACGTAGGATAGCCACAATTGCGGCTGGGGTCACCCCGGAAATGCGCGCGGCAGCACCCAGAGTCTCAGGTCTTGCCTGATACAATTTCTCGCACACTTCGGTCGAGAGCCCGCCAATCGCGCGATAATCCAAGCCGTCCGGCAGGCCCAATGCCTCATCGCGGCGAAACGCGGCCACGTCCGCATCCTGTCGCGCAAGATAGCCTGCATAGAGTGCATCGATCTCGATCTGCTCGGCGATCTCGGCATCCAGCTCGGCCAGCTCGGGCCACACCACATTCAGTCGCGCCATCGTCATTGCCGGCATCGCCAATAAGTCAAAGGCGGACCGCGATACGCCATTCCGGCTGACCTCGATGCCATGGGAGGATAGCGCATTTGGCGTGGCCTTTAGCGAAGAAGCCTGTTGCCGCGCCGTGGATAGCGCCGCCTCCTTGCGCCGCCAAACAGCAGCCCGCGCCGAGCCGATACAGCCAGCAGCCAGACCGAGGGCGGTCAATCGCTGATCTGCGTTGTCGACCCGCAATCGCAGGCGATATTCCGCGCGCGAGGTAAACATGCGATACGGCTCGTTGGTGCCCCGGGAAACCAAATCATCCACCAGAACACCCATGTAGGCATCGGCGCGATCGAACACGACCGGCGCAGCGCCCGACGCCGCCCGAGCCGCATTCAGACCAGCCAACAGCCCTTGCGCCGCGGCTTCCTCATACCCTGTAGTCCCGTTGATCTGCCCCGCAAGATAGAGACCTGGCAGGCGCTTGGTCTCGAGGCTGCGCCGCAATTCTCTTGGATCGACATAGTCATACTCGATCGCATATCCGGGGCGGATCAATGTCGCCCGTTCCAGACCTGGGATGGTCGCCAAGAGTTCACGCTGCACCGCTTCCGGCAGTGCTGTCGAGATCCCGTTTGGATACACCGTTGAATCTTCCAGCCCTTCCGGCTCGAGAAAGATCTGGTGCGACGCACGCTCCGCAAAACGCACCACCTTATCCTCGATGGACGGGCAATAACGCGGACCCGCTGATTCGATCTGCCCCGAATACATCGGTGATCTTTTGAGGTTCCGCCGGATCACATCGTGCCCGGCAGTCGTGGTTCCGGTGATATGACAGGCAATCTGCGGGGTGACTATGCGTTGCGTCAAATAGGAAAACGGCACCGGTGGATCATCGCCGTGTTGCGCATCCAAACCGGCCCAATCGATCGTCCGCCCGTCAAGCCGTGGCGGCGTTCCTGTCTTCAGTCGCCCCAAAAGAAAGCCTGCCCGCTCCAGCGTGTTCGAAAGACCGTATGTGGGATCGTCACCGACACGTCCCGCCGCGATCTGCCGCTCACCAATATGAACCAGGCCACGGAGAAACGTCCCCGTGGTCAAAACAACTTGGCCCGCCGCGATCTGCTTCCCGTCAGCAAGCACCACACCGCATACGCGACCGTCTGCATCGACATCCAGATCATCGACCTCGCCCGCAAGAATGTCTAGATTTTCCTGTTCATTGAGTGCCACCTGCATGGCCATACGATACAATTTGCGGTCCGCCTGCGCGCGCGGCCCCCGAACCGCAGGGCCCTTCGAGCGGTTCAGCACCCGGAACTGAATTCCCGCCGCATCGATGACCCGCCCCAT